>JADFYB010000009.1:16596-44203 GCA_015233245.1 Nitrospirota bacterium
TTGGTTATAGTTGACTTTGTTTTGGTTATAGTTGACTTTGTTTTGGTTATAGTTGGACATTTCAAACCCTTTACTCATGCTGGTTTATAGCCGGTTAAAACATATAAAACATATAAAACATATAAAACAATAATAACTTAAAATATTAAAAACTATTGTTGTTATTTTTTTGAAAGCAAAAAATTAAGGCAGAAAATGAAACTGTATTCTGTATCATTATTATATATTACATCATTTTGATCTGAGCAAGATGTGTCTTTTACTAAAACACTCTATACTTTGAGGTTATTTAGCCTTGGTAAATGTATTTTAATATTAAGAGCTATGCTACCTCTGATAGTTTCCTTCCATTATTTACCAGCCGTACCACCGTACTTTTGAACACATCATCATACTTATGTCTTAACATGGACTTGTTAATATTCTAACTCATTTGGATGTCCATTAATTCGGAATAAGGGACAAAGCTTATTTAGGTTAAGTAAGAGATTATAAATATAACTTCTCTTAACTATAACCAAAACAAAGAGAACTATAACTATATTTACAAAGTAGTTATAAATAGTTTAAAATTGGTATATTGACTTAAAGATATTTTAAAGACAACTATGAATAAAAAAGATTTAGTAACTAAGGCAAATGAAATAAACGAGGCGCATTATCGGTTAAGTGTTTATGAGCAAAAATTACTTCTAACTATGATTTCCATGATTGAACCAAGCGATGAAGATTTTAAAGAGTATAAAATAAAAATATCTGATTTTGCTAAATTATTAGACATTGATGTTAAGCACGGTAATGTGTATGAAAAAGTAAAATATGTTGCCAATGAATTAAGAAAACGAGAATTAAATCTCTATGATTCAGAGACAGATTCATATCTCAATGTAGGGTGGCTTTCTTCCTCCAAATACTTTTTTGGCAAAGGATATGTAGAATTAGAGTTTTCACCAAAGTTAAAACCATATCTTTTAGGGTTAAAGGAAAGTTTTCTGAGTTATCGGTTAAGAAACGTTATTCAATTAAAAAGCGCATATTCTATCCGCATTTATGAACTTTTAAAACAATATGAACGCATAGGTAAAAGGGTTTTTAAAATAGACAGTTTAAAAAAAATATTAGGGTTAAAAGAAGATGAATATCCACTGTATGCAAATTTTAAACAAAAAGTGCTAAGTGTTGCTCAAAAAGAGCTTAAAGCTAACACCGATATAAGTTTCGAAATAAAAGAAATTAAAACTATTAGGAGAGTAACAGAAATTGAATTTTTAATTATCAAAAATGAAAAAGTAATCAGGGATGGTAAGCAAGTACTTGTTGAATCCATAGAAAAAGCCATTTTCAAATTAGAAGATTATGAGAAGAATCTCTTTGATAAGTTGCAGAAGTATTATCAACTATCTCGTGAGCAAGCTCATGAAATTGTAACACTGGTCTTACCACAAAAAGGTAAAGAGTACGTTGAAGGTTTGTTAAATTATTGTTCTGGATATTATGAAAAAAAGAGAAAAGAAAATATGATAGTCCACTTAGGAGCAATTACGTGGAAAGGTTTTCAGGAGGGTTGGCAACCACAGCAGAGTCTTTTTGACATTGAAAGTAAAGAGAGGGGACAAGCAGAACTTAAAAGACAGGCAGAGAACAAACTCAAAGAAAAAGCAAAGCAAGAAGAGAGATTACGTATCAGGAATCAAGTTGACGGTTTTATTAATAATCTTACTCCGGAAGGTAAAACATCAATAGAACAAGAGTTCCCAGAATGGCTTAAAATAAAAAATCCTTATACATATAAGCATTCATATCAGCCGGATATGGATTTTGATAGTATGGCTGCAAAAATGAGAATAGATTTGCATTATTTTATAGAAGAAACGTTGGGGCTTGATATAGCTCCTGAACTTCAAGATAGTTGATTTCCTGAGGGGCAACACGGCTTGTGTGTTTCAAACAACTCCAGAAAAGCTGGTGAAATACGTGATTTTATGTACTTAATGTGCATATAATCAGGCAGAGTGTTTTCAACAGCATTGGCATCTTTGTTTAATCTGGACATATCCTTAACATCCTCAACAAAATATCTGACGGCATTTAGAATTTCATCACTGGTATTGTTATGCAGAGTGTAGTTATTGCGGATATGATAGTCATGCTGATATGGATTATCTTCAAGTATTTTTCTGTAGTGTATGAGATTATCGTCTGCATCCCGCAATGTCTTATAATATACCCATGCATTGGATACTGTTACTAAGTAGGGGTAATGATTCATAAATAATATAGGTATTTTATTAATAACCGGCAGTGGTAGCCCTCCTCCATTCTCACAAATAGAGATATCAACGTCAGTACCTGCAAATAATTGAAAGTACTCTTTTTTGATATTTAAATTGTAATAATCCACCAACATTCCTTGAAACTTGTTAAAAACAGATTTACTACAAACAACATCGCCTGTTATAAGCACCTGGTACCCATTTTTATTTAACAGGTCAACAGCCGGCAGATACTCTTCAAGTAAAGAGCCAACACGGACAGATGTACAGTAGCTATCCTCTGATGCACCTTTTTGCCGTAGGTACAGGCCACAATATCTCTTATTTTCCAGTTGACACACAGAGTCAAGGCGTTTAACTATGGAAGTCCTTATGTTATTGGGCAGGCATGCTTTAGGTACATCTGTGGTATCAACTGTTATGTGATATGTAAGTAGCTCATTATACGTTGTAAAGGGTAAGTGTGCAGATGATCTTATAAAACTCTCTGGAGCAAGAGGCGCAAGATGGGAGTTCCGGAACTCTATGTAAGATATTATTTCAGCTTTTGCACTATTAACAAGTCTTGCGAAACCAAAAACAAAGGATACTAATGTTTCTGTGTATAAAAGACTTGCTGTGGAAATAAATTTTCGTCCAAAGAAAAAACCTCCAGTCTGCAGAGGTAGGAAAAGAACCGTTATATCAGGCCATATCAAAGATAACTTCCAGTTGTGTCTTTTGTAATATGACAGACATATGCAGAGCAATTTTTTACCAGGAACTAAACGTCTCATCGCATCCGGCAGTATACATGTATGACCAAAACCACCTTCGGTCATAACAACAATAAATTCGGCATCCCGAATATTTCTAAAATTGCAAAGCAAGCGAAGGAAAGAAAAAATAAACATTGCAAGTATGATAATAATATTAAATATTTGCTTTGCTATGTGTTTAATCTTTGTAAATAATGTATTCATTGAAATTTATCGAGTTAAAATCAACTATTTGGTGGTACAATAAAGTTTATCAATGGATAAGTTAATGCCAGTTTTTTGTAAATTTTTTTCGCGTCTTCTGCAGGAAATGCCAGATAGACTACAGCATCCTTATAGGGCAGACAATCCGGCTTAAACACAGGTAATTTCATATGTTCCTGACCTTGTTTCAGCGGGTCCTCATCTATAAAGAAACGAACCTGTGCCCCTATCATATTTGCTAACCATGTGCCTGCTATAGCAGTGCCGCATATACCAAATGTGCCAAGGTGTGAGGTTTCCATTGCATGTCGCAATACTGTATGAAGCCATAAAAAGGATTGCTTCACAAAAGAGCTGTCTTTGACATGTTTAACCACAGTGGCAGAGTTGTTATTGTCAGTTTTCACAGCCACTACTCCTAATTCTTTTGCAATCCAGCTTTTCTGCAATACCGTTTTAAACCCGGCAGCATTTAGGGTATAAGCAAGAGTATCTGGCTGAAAGTGAGAACAATGGTCAACGACTGTCAAATCAAATGGATTTTTCTTAAAAAAAGGTACCTGAACAAGTAAAATACCAGTTGGTTTTAAAATGGTATGAAGTTTTTTTAAAAAAACCACCGGATCAAAAACATGTTCTAAAACGTGTATCATTGTAACAAGATCATAAGTACCCTCTATTGCATCTAAAGAGCCTGCGTAAATCTCTTTAACACCAGTGACCTCTTTTGCCTGTAAATTACTTTTTTCAAAACCAAACAAACTCCACAGCGGGTACATAGCACCAAATGTCTTCAAAAGTGCGCCATTGCCACAACCAACATCAAGCAATCTACCCTTTGGTGGTATCTCAAAGTCTGCAGTTAATCTTGTTAAAAGCTCATGCGAACGGGGTTTATTGATGGTTTGATGAAAAATAAGTTGTTCATTGCCATTACTGAGGGAGTATAATTCATAATTAGAATAAATAGTCTCAATGTCTTTTAACAGACGTTTGTTAAGTCTTTTTTGTACATGTCCACATGTACTGCAGAGGGCGTGGCAGCCAAAATAGGTCCATGGTTTGCAATCAGACGTAACACCGGTAAGGCCGTCTGAAAATTCTATATCCGTTAAATTCCCCAAACCGCATAGAATACATTTATCAGTATTCATATGGTAAAGAATCCACCTTTACGTTTCAGGTGTTTTTTACAAGCGAGGATATAGCAGCATTTAAGGTGTCCCTGCGTATCATAAGCAGTTTTTCTTCTGTTATTTTCATCATTTCGGCAGCTCGTTTCCGCTTGGCTGGATCTGTGAAGTTAATCCTATCCCACTCGTACGCCCTGAGAATTGTAAGATCATTAGCAGTAAATTCGTCAGTTTCCAACTGTCCGTTACTCCAGCGTATGTCAGGTTGATTAAAATTGGTTTTCAAAGCTCCTGTTTCCACACTTAAATCCCAGAGCCGTGTATTGCGAAGTGGAATTGCCACAAATATCTTGGCATAATCAACGTTTAGTTCCTCAGCAAACCGGATAGTTGCTCGTATTTCATCCCATGTCTCGGTGGGAAACCCTACGATAAAGTTTGCAGCCACGTATATGCCGTATTCCTTTGCCTTTTTCACCATCTTTTTTGCCTGATTGTAGTCAACCGGTTTGCGGATTACTTCTTTAAGTACCCGCTGGCTGCCCGATTCGATAGCGATATCGATATACTTGCAGCCACTTTTGTGCATGAGATCAATTTCCTCTTCATCTAACCTAAAAACAGCAACGCCCATTGACAACCACGGCATGGAAAGCCCTTGTTCTATCATACCGCGAAAAATTGCTTTTGCTCGTTTCTTGTCGGTATAGAGGTTATCGTCATCAAAAATAATAGATTTAATCCCGTATTTTTCTTTAAGCCAGCGGATTTCTTCTAAAACCTTTTGAGCGATTCGGGGTCTGAACTTTTTGCCGGAAATAGACTCCACCTGACAAAAGCAACATCCATAAGGACAGCCCCTTGAGGTATAAACCCTTGCAAATGGAAAATCCCGCGGAGAGTCTATACTTTCTCTAGTAACAAAATCTTTAGAAGAGTACATAGTAAAATCTATAAGATGATATGCTGGTAATGGTAGAGCATCCAGATTTTGAATAAAGTCCGAATGTCCTCCGTTAATAACATCACCGTTAAATCTATAAGCTACACCTGTATCAGGAATCTTGTTTTTTCCCATGAAATATCCCAGCAAGTCCCTGAACACGTACTCGCCCTCTCCCATCACTACATAATCAATGTTTTCATCGGCAATCACCGTTTGTGAATTCATAGTGGCATAAACACCGCCGATTACGGTTTTAATATTATTGTTAATGTCTTTAACTACACGGGCGGCGGTATGTCCTGAGGGGCCATACTGGTCCATAAGCACGGTTATACCAACCACATCGGGATTTTGCTCTGTAAGGATTGTGCGCAAATCGTTCTCCGACATATTTTGTACGTTTGCGTCCACGATTTTCACATCACAAATGTCCTCTATCATGGCGGCCAGAAGACACAGGTTATAGGGAACAAAGTGCCAAAGTGTGTTTTTATCCCACTGTGCCCATCTAAAATTAGGAACCACTAATGTAACTTTCATTTCGACACACCTGTTTTTATCTCAGAATACGGTATTATAATCATTCTCTGAGAAAATGGCAACATAACACGTTTGCATGTCTCATAAGAAACTGTCAATAAAGCCGGAGCAGCTTTATGTGGGTTTAAAATATTTCGCTTTTCTGACAAGTTTGGTTGTTTTCAATATAAGCAATCCTGTTTTTAATCCACAGTTCCACGGCTGCCTTTGCATCATAAGGGTTGAAGCCGTAGAGCGTTTGTGCCTTTTGCGTGGATATGTTAAAAAAATCCGATTTTCTACTGCTTTCTATTATTTTTGAGTCTGAATTCAGAAGCGTTTTCATAAAATTCACAATTTCAAAGAGCGTCATGGTTTTTTCCGAGGCAACATTTATTACATCAAATTTTTCTTTCATTTCAGTGGTAGTAATAAAATCAAAAAGATTTTCAACACATATAAAATTATTAAACAACCTGTGTGGGTTTGTGATCTCAATATCTTCATTGTTTTTAAGTTTAACGTAGCATCTGCCAAAAATGTTAGTTGTGTTTTTAACGCCCAAAATCCCTGGAAACCGGATTGCCAGCACGTGCTTTAACGCACTCTCTTTAAGGTACATCTCCCCAAAGAGTTTTGACGCTCCATACAGCCCCGGCGAGTTTAAATACTCCTCCTCGGAGAGGTCCTCCTTGTTTTGGCTGCCATAGACTGAGACTGATGAGAAATATATCATCTTGTTAATGCCGTGAGAAAGAGCATAATCAACAACTTTTTTCAGATACACTATATTGGAAGTAAGTATATCGCAGGGTGATGAAGGCGGTGACTTAGCAGCCATGTGGATAATAATATCGGCTTTTGTATCCGATGCAATATCAGCATTAAATGGCTCAATGGAAAGCCCATACCTCTTGTAAAGCGCATACAGCATAGACCCTATATCACCTCTTGAGCCTGTTATCAAGGCTTTTTTAGGCATTTCAGCTGTCCATCTTTGTTGATATAGCCTACTTAACCGCTTTCATGATATTACATTGTAATACTTTTTAATACAGAAATAGGCACTCTAATAATCATACCATACTTATTTTGCCCATTTTATTATTTTTAAGTATTTTGCAGTTCATCTTGTTTTTGACAGTCTCCCCCTCGTCATACTCTCTATTCCTATGTGGTGCTATTGTCTTGTTAACGTCTAACAACACTTTCTTTGAAGATACCATCATCTTGCTGTCATGTACCCTTAATAAATACCCTGCGCAAACCATTGGCAGTTTTTTCTTGCAATTTACTAAAACAGGGGTTATAATACGTGGGATAATGACGGCAGTAAGTCAATTAAAAGAATTGCTGGAGGGGTGCAACAGAGAGAACTTATTTCTTTATAATCCGCCTCTTTTTAATATTGAACATATTAAGAAAAATATAGCTGAAAACAGGGGTTATTCTACCTATCCACCCTCAGGGCTTTACCACCTTGCTGCTGCAATTCATCAAGTAGTGCCGGAGCTTAATATAAAAATCACTGATCTAAACCTGGAAATGATCAAATTAGCCTCCGAGGGTGTGCCAGATATTGCCAGAGAGCTGAAAAACATAATAGTAAACGATTTTGTTCACTTAGGTAGCCAACGAAAACTTGTTGGAATTTCAGTAATGTTTACCACCTCCTATGATAGCGTAGTGCAGTTTTCAAGTTTCCTGAAGGAACTAAATTCCGTAATTATGATAGGTGGAGTACATGCTACTTTTGATTGCGAGGGTTTATTAAGAAACGGGATTGCCGACATCGTGGTTAAATACTGTGCTGAGGATAGCATAGTTCCTGTTGTTAAATTGTGGCAGAATATGCCGGCTGAGGATATCTCCTCAGATGATAATATAAAAAACATCAGTTTTATTAATCCGCTTAAAGAAGTTTTTGACTTTCCTGCGGAGGTTGCGCAAACCAGCCCTTTTTCCATTCTCAGATACCTTAAAGACATAGACGTACAAAAGTACAGCCGGTACGGCTCCCTGAGTTTTCTCTCTGAGGCGGTTGCTCCCGGGGAAAGATACTTTGCCGTACAAAGCTGCCGGGGCTGCCGCGGCAACTGCTCGTACTGCTCGGTGCGCTCCTTCCACGGATCAGGACCTGTCCGAAGAGACACGGAGGACGTAGTGGCCGAAATAAAATTCCTTGTTGAACACAAGGGCGTAACGTGTATAGATTTCCTCGATGACGATTTACTTTTCAATAAACCCGAGGCGCTAAAACTCTTTAAGAGTATAGAGCGTTCTTGTAAGGGAATTAAGTGGTTAACCAACAATGCCGTCATAGCCGCCTTTTTGGATAAGGAGTTGATAGAGGCCGCCGTAAAGAGCGGGTGCGCTCATCTCGGTTTTGGCATTGAAAGTGGCAACAGCGACAGGATAAAGGATGTAAGAAAGCCGTTAACTTTTGAAAAAGTACGCGCTATATACAATATATTGAAAACGGATTATTCATTTCTCTATGTTACTGGGAATTTTATGGTAGGGTTCCCTCTTGAGACCTTTGGGGAGTTAATGGATACTTATGCGTTTGCACTGGAGCTGGAAAACGACTGGGCAAAACTCGGTATGACACAGCCCCTTAAAGGAACACACATGTACTCCGTATTTTCAGAACTGGGTGACAGCAGAGCTACAAATCAGGGCAGTATGAATTACTCCATGGGCAGGGAGATACAGAGAAAAGGTTTTTCTGAGAGTATGTCCAAGGTTAAAGATAGCGGCGATCCTTTTGATTATCCCTTAAACTATGTGTTAAGTCCGAATGAAATAAAAAAAATCTGGTTTATAATCAACGCTAATATAAATTTTATTTACAATGTAAATCTGACTGTAAGAGGCGATGTTCGTAAGTTTATTGCACTGGTTGTTCCTATCTCCAGGATGTATCCCCATGATCCGCTCATTTGGGCATCGCTTTCTGTGGCATTTAAAATCAAAGGGGACGAGGTAAACCAGACCCTGTATTATAATAAATACCTTGAAGCACGGCAGCAGCATCCTGCCATGGCAGCACTGTTTGATGAGTTATCTATGGAGAGAGTTTTTGACGACAACGAACAGGAAATGAAAAATAAGGCCTTCGGTGATAATGAAATACTGAAAGATAAATTCTCCAGTTTATGGAGGAACTAAGACAATGAAAACAATTTTGATAACCGGAGGGTGCGGCTTTGTAGGGAGGCATCTTGCTGCAAGATTAAGCGATGAACCGGAAAATGAGATATGGATTGTGGATGATTTAAGCACAGGCATGCACCCGATGTCGTGGGAGGTGCCTGCTGTGGTTTTTAGCAAACACCAGCCTCATAAAAACATGCTGTCTTTTGATTTTCAGGGTAAGCAATCAAAGTTGGTTTTTATAAATTCTGATTTTACATCCTTTGCCTACAGTGAGTTGATGAGACAGCCTAACTTTGGAATACCTCATACTCCGCACTTTGATGAAATTTACCATCTTGCATCTGTGGTAGGGGGGCGGGCCATAATAGAGGGAGACCCGCTTCTTGTGGGAATAGATCTGGCGATAGATTCAAGTTTTTTTCTGTGGGCAGCTAAAATAAACAAGCCTGGGAGAATCCTCTATGCCTCTTCAAGTGCCGCCTATCCGGTGTTCAAACAAAAGGCCGGGGCTGCCGTTGCGTTGGCCGAGGATATGATAAATTTTGAGGAGGGTTTTCTGAAGCCTGATTTCACCTATGGCTGGAGTAAGTTAACTGGTGAGTACTTAAGCAAGATAGCCGTTGAAAAGTACGGCTTAAATGTAGCTGTGGTGAGGCCATTTTCCGGCTATGGCGAGGACCAGGATCCTACCTACCCGGTGCCTGCGATAGCGCTGCGCGTTGCCAACCAAAACAACCCTGTTCGGGTGTGGGGCAGCGGCAATCAGGGGCGGGATTTCGTTCACATAGATGACTGTGTAGAGGCCTGTGTGCTGGCTTGCAGAAATATCGGTGACGGCTCTGCTGTAAACATTGGCTCAGGGGTGCTTACGACTTTCCGGCAACTAGCGGAGCTTATGGTTGATATAGAGGGTTACTCTGCAACAGTAGAGGGAGTCGTGGGCAGACCCGTCGGCGTTGATTTGCGCTACTGTAACACGGAGCACTCTTTTAAAAAGTTACAATGGAAACCCGCTATCTCACTCAGAGACGGAATGAAAAGGGTATTGGTAACTGCTAAAAACAGATTGGCTGCCGGATATAAGTCTTTTGATTAATCGGGATAGGGAGAGAAATCGTGAGCGCTAAGACATTTACAATTGTAACTACCACCATAAATATCCCATACCTCTTAGAGGATTATATAAAGGACGCAATACGGTTTAACCGTAACCTCTCACAGATAATTGTGGTGGGGGATAAAAAAACACCGGATGAAACGGGCGTATTTTGTGAAAGGTTAAAGCGGCAGTACGGAGTGGATTGTCTTTACGTCTCTCCCGCCATGCAAGAGAGCGTCCTTAGCCGTTGTGAAGCGTTCAGAGACTTTCTCCCCTGGAACTGTATTCAACGTAGAAACGTAGGCCTTGTTTTAGCCTATGAGGGCAGTTCCGATATAGTGGTAACAATAGATGACGACAATTTCCTCTGCCAGAGCGATTACCTAGGCCATCACGGCCATGTGGGACAACATATAACTGTGGAGGCGGTAAGCAGCCAGACCGGCTGGTGGAATGTCTGTGAAATGCTTGAAGAGGAACACAACATCAGGTTTTATCACAGAGGACATCCGCTTTCAAAGCGTTGGCTTAGCGATGAGGTCTTTCAGGCAACAAACACAATTACCGGCCGGATTGTTGTAAACGCCGGCTTATGGCTTGACGACCCTGATGTGGATGCTCTGACCAGACTGTTTGTTCCTGTCAGAGTGACAAAAACCAGCGCTTGTTATAAAGATACGATTGCTTGTGACAAGGGAACATGGGCGCCGTTTAACTCCCAAAATACCGCCATTATGCGGGAGGCAATTCCAGCCTATCTGCTCTTTCCCCATGTTGGGCGATATGATGACATATGGGCAAGCTACGTGCTTCGCCATATAGCAGAGCACCTTGGTGATATTATTACCTACGGAGGGCCCCTGGTCAGGCAAAAACGGAATCCTCACAATTACTTTAAAGATTTTGATGCGGAGCGTTTCGGTTTAGAATATAACGATGTTTTTCTGGAAACTCTTTGCTGCTGCAAGCTTAGCGCAAACACATACAAAGGGGCTTATTCGGAAATAGCGGCTCAATTTCCTGAAAAAATAGTTGTGGTTTGTGATAATAAGAAGATAGATTTTAATTCATTTAATGAATTGTCTAAAGGACTTAAACTGTGGACTGAGGTATTTAAGAGCTGACTACAGGTTTCTGTATATTGGGTATTAATTCTGAGCATATCATCTAAAAAAATAGTTTTTTTTGCAATAGGTATTCCTGATATAACCCAAGGCGGGGCTGGGATATTCAACTACTTATTGATTGATTATTTACTAAAAGCTGGCTATGAAGTCGATGCTTTTTTCAGAACTGGAAAGGATTTTATAGAAAATCATACGACGAATGTCTATCTGGAGAAGCTTGTTGCAAGGGGACTGAATTTTTTTATTGTAGAGGAGACACATTTATTAAGAAATTATAAACTTGGACTGGATTTTGTAAAAGCTGCGCATTGTTACGATTTATGCGCTGAGACTGTAAGAAAACACAAAACTCTGATAGACAGTGCGACAGGATGTATATCCACAGATATGGGGTGGATGTTAGCTCTTGCTGAGACCGATAAGAAAAAGATCCTTTCAATCCTTGGTGACCCGATGCACAGCAAATTGCGTTATGTCTCTGCGGATAGAATAAGCGCTAAAATCTTAAAATGGGCAAGGATAATCTCAATGTTTAATCTCTACCCCAGGTTAAAACCCTGTCTTAAAAATAAGAATTTAATAACAGGGATATTCTCGCCGCATCATGCAAAGGAAATAAGACGTGGAGGGATAGACTGCAAAGATGTTCCGTTTTCAACCCCTGTACCTTCAAAAATAAAAACCAATTATGATATAAACCCTGCAGAGCTGGTTTTGCTTCACGTGGGGAATTTATTAACAACAGCAAGCACATCTTTCATAAAAGCCAGTTTTCAGGATGTATTAGCACAGATGGGCAAACTGCCTTTTAAAATCTGCTTTCGCTTTGTAGGCAGACATCTTGAGGGGTTGGATAAATTGACGGTGCCCTCAAACGTTACAGTGGAGCGGGTTGGGTATCTGAATGAGACGGAAATAGTGGAGGAATATGTAAACGCAGATATATTCTATGCGCCGATAGAGTATCCAATAGGGACCAGAACACGGATAATGACAGCGCTGTCTTATGGCTTACCTATTATAGCGACTGAGGCAAATGTGAGAGATTCTATGCCGGGGGTTGATTTGCAGCGAGATCTTTTTGTAGTTAATAAAACGCGGAGTGTTGTAGATGTGCTTAAATTTGTACATAGCAATCAGGCGGTTTTAAAAGATGTCGGACAGTGCGCAAGAAAAGCATGGGAAAGAAATTATAATCCAGATGTTAATATGCCTAAACTGATGAGGATACTTGAGAGCTAACTGTAACGATGGACAGCGTACAAATAACAATAATAGGCGGTGGGGTTATAGGGCTCTCTGTTGCTGTTGAGCTGTCTAAACACCACGGGGACATTGTGCTTGTGGAGAGACACGGA
Organism: Nitrospirota bacterium; assembly: GCA_015233245.1. Taxonomy (GTDB): domain Bacteria; phylum Nitrospirota; class Thermodesulfovibrionia; order Thermodesulfovibrionales; family Magnetobacteriaceae; genus Magnetomonas. The sequence goes on from JADFYB010000009.1 coordinate 29,173, forward strand.
AAACCGGGGCAGGAGACAAGCAGCCGCAGCAGCGAGGTAATCCATAGCGGCTTATACTACAAAAAAGACTCCCTTAAGGCTAAACTGTGTGTTGAGGGAGCCAGGCTTTTGTATGAGTACTGTGAAAGAAACTCCGTGCCGCACCTAAAGACCGGTAAACTGATTGTTAGCGTGGTTGAAAACCAACGGCAGGACTTGGAAGAGCTGTTTAAACGCGGTATAGAAAACGGGGTTAAAAACCTTCGGCTTATTGATTCGGCTGAGGTTGCTAAAATAGAGCCCCGCATTAAGGCCGCTGCCGCCATCCACTCCCCCTGCACCGGCATCATTGACTCCCACACTTTGATGGGGCGGCTAAGCACTGAGGCTGCTGCCAACGGTGTTGTGTTTTCATTTAATACAGAGATCAATTTCATAGAAAAAACCCCAGAGGGCTACGTTTTGGGGGTAAAGGACAGCGATTACAGGTTTTTCTCGAGTATAGTGGTAAATGCCTCAGGGCTTAGCTCTGACCGTGTGGCCTCCCTTGCTGGCATTGATACAGATGAGGCAGGGTACAGGTTAAGTTACTGTAAGGGGTCGTATTTTTCATACTCAGACGAGAAGAAATCCCCGCCGTGTAAAATGCTGGTGTATCCCTTGCCTGAAAGGCAGCTTAAGGGGTTGGGGATCCATGCAACAGTGGATATGGTTGGTAAAATACGTTTTGGCCCCGACACCGAGGATATTGATGAAATTGACTATAGGGTGGATGCCGGCAAAGGACAGGCATTTTTTGAAAGCGTCGACAAATACATTAAAAACCTAAGGCGGGAGGCTTTTGCTGCCGATATGGCAGGAGTCCGGCCTAAAGTAAAGGGCGGAGACTTTGTTATTATCCATGAACACCAGCGCGGACGTGAGGGTTTTATAAACCTGATTGGGATAGAATCCCCAGGCCTTACCGCCTGCATCTCCATTGCCCGTATGGTCAGCGCTATGGTAAGAGAATATATTAACTGAAAATTTGTTCAAAACTTTTCAGGGAAACTACTGTTATATATAAAAACTATCACAACGTATTTATCTTAAATCTGGAGTTGGGAAATGGCCATAAATACCCATGAAAAAGGATGTACACCAAATCCTATGTCGGTTTCCCCCAGTTTTACCATAAATGTCAAGAAAATATCCTTGCCTTGACAAACAACGCCCTAAAACACAACAATATACTACATAAGTATTATTTTGTAATATAGTTTTGAGCTGCTTTGGACAAAATTTTGACAGCGAGAAAGAAGGTTAAAATGAATGATTTAATCCCAGTACAAAAACAAAAATTTGATAGAGCAGGGGATATTGATTTTGGCAACAGGCGGCTTGCTGATAATTCCAAACTGGTTTATAGGCAAGCGATAAACAATTTTCTACACCACATTGCAGGAAAAGGGATTACACTGGAGCTGGTTAAAAACTGGATACAAAATCTTACGGAGCAGCGTGAGGAAGGAACTATTAAACCTGCCACTTATAACCTGCGGCTGCAAGTTGTTAAAGATTGGCTCATCAGTGAGTATAAACATGACCTTCCTTCAAGGTATGCCATTGAACAGCTATTTAAGGGTTTTAAGAGACCTGTGGTAGAACGAGCCATCCATAATAACGAGTATCTTACTCATGATCAGCTTGAGGATTTAACCGGTAAAACCACAGAACGAATTGCACTTATTTTATGGGCGCTGTTTTGGACAGGTTGCCGGGTGAGTGAACTTATAAGGATTAAACTTGCTGATGTTAAAACCAATGGCAAGGTGACAATTAAAGTACTGGGTAAAGGGGGCAAAGAACGGACTGTATATATGCCGTTAAAACTTTACGATAACTGCAGACAGATCTTTGTCGGAAAAATCTGTTTGTTTGAAACCAAAAATGGAACTTTGTACAACAGGGTTGCCCTGTATAAGGAAATAAAAAGACAATCTGAAAAACACGGCTATTTTATACATCCTCACACTTTAAGGCATAGCTTGGCTATGTATCTTAAGGATGAGAGAAATCTAACTCCTGATCAAACAAGCAAATACCTCGGACATGCCGATGTCTCCACTACGTTGAAGTTCTATTATCATGGCATACCTAACAGTGAGGACATCGGGATTTTTGATTGAATGGTGTACACTTCAATTAATCGAATAAATCACAGTTCAGACTGCCTCCTCCCTCTTTATAACTCAATTAATTGAGTGGCATGTTGTCTCATAGAGGCTCTGTGAGAGACGGCAAGTATCAGCAGATGAGGAAATTTTGTTTTTATGCCGGTAATGATTTTTCCCTCCGTTTCCTCGTCAATGTTAGCTGTGGCCTCATCAAGAATGAGAATTTCCGGGTTTCTCAAAATGGCACGAGCGATAGAGAGGCGTTGTTTTTGTCCTGCCGATATACCCTCTCCACCCTCATAGAGAATCAAGTTAAGCCCATCCTGCACATCCTCTGTTATAAAGCCACATTGCGCTGTTTCAAGAGCCTCCTTAAGCTCTTTATTGCTGTGAGAAGCCTTTGCGCCAAAAAGAAGATTTGCTCTTATTGTGTCATCAAGCAGAAATGGCTCAGGCCCTGAAAAAGCCAGTTTTTCACGGAATTTTAGAAAATTTATATCACTCACCTCGTAGCCGTTTATGGTAACGGTACCGGTTATGTGTGGTATTACACCGATTAGAGTCATAAGCAATGTTGTTTTTCCTATGCCAGATTTTCCCGTTATGCAAAGAAAATCGCCGGGCTTTGCGCAAAACGATATATCGGTCAAAATAGCTGTATCACGCCCGATAGAGAGATTTGACACCTCAAGATATTCTATCATATTCACATCATACTTACTTGTCTCAGCGTCATAGTCCTGCCTGTTGAGTCTTGCACGGCTTAGAAGCTCTGTAAGTTCTATAAAGTACGGTTTACTAAACTGGATATTGGCATGCGCTGCAAGCAGTTTCCCAACATTAGTGTTCAATTGCATTAAAAGATATACAAAGGGCAGAAGCACCGCATTATGCACAAAGTTGTATTTTTGATTTGTCATGATTATTGCCAAAGCGATAAAGATTGCCAAAGCATACGGCAGCGAGGCGTTCATCATATTGCACAGGTCAAATTTTATATTGGCTACTAAAATTCTGTTGTTTATTGAAACGAGTTCCTTAAACTCTTTAAACTGTTTCCCGACAATCTGTAAGAAATAAATATTTTTCAAATCAATTGTTATTTTCTTAAAAAAAGTTTTAGTTTGTGTATTAACTACGTTTGAGTATTTATAACGTATGTTTTTAGTCAAAACAACCGGTATTCCGGCAAAAAGCACTGTTATAACTGTTACACCGGCAAGTTTAAACGAAAGCAAAAAGAGGCTTGCAAACAGGAAAACAATAGTACACAAAACAGTAAGAAGATTCAAAGAAGAAATGATGAATAACGAGGATCTCTGTATAAGATTGGAAAAGAAATTGTTAAGATCAGACATAGAAAATGTCTGGAGCGGATTTTTACTAAGTAGTATGGATTTGATAACGTTGTTCCTTACTTTCAAAAGAAACCCTGTAGAGCTTATATTGTTAACGGAAAAAGAGAAGAAATTCATAAACACTCTGAATAACCCCATAGAAATAAAAGCGGTAGCGGGACTCATATAATCTTTTATAAAAAACCACTGCGGCAGTCCCTTATACGAGATCAAATCAACGCTGCTGAAGAAATACATAAGGGTCATACCAAACATAAGCTCTGAAAGCCCCACAATGACCCCTAAAGGCACCGAGCAAAGCGACAGTATAAGCACTCTGCCCAGCCTAAGCTCTTGGACAATTCGTATCAGCTGCATTTAGGTTTTTTGAGACGGAGCGATTTTCTCATAATGCTTTAAGCAGGGTTTTATTAGACTTGAAGTCTCTTTTTTCAGCATCAGATACAGAGATGGTCACATCAGAGGCATTTGACATCACAGATATAAACCGTGACGATATATAATCCGTCTACCCCTTTCTTTAAGCGTTCTTTCGTAATCTTAGCCAATGTACAGTCATTATAGTTAAAACAAACGTTTTAATCAAGATATCGAATTGCCTCAAGTAAAAACTATATGAAAAAATTCAATATCTTGACAGAACATGACAGTATAATATAGCATTGTGGTCAGTGTTGAGTGAGTTTTTTGATAAAGTGAAAGAATCTTATTTTGGTAAAGCAATAAGAAATATCTCTTTAATTCGGAAATATAACCTCCACCACATTTTATTCAAATCTATGTTTTATATAAAAAATCTGTCCATAGAAGAAACTCTTAGGCGACAAACAAATTTCTACAGGGAATTGAAAGCCCCGTTGTCTCATGTTCCTGCAATATCTATTTTTGCTTTACCTAAATCAGCAAATGTCAGCATATCGCTTGCACTTGCCGATACTTTAAAAATAGCTATGTTATATGACTGGGCCAGCAGTCACGATTTAACGCGGAATGTAATATGTGTAAAACCGTACGCCATGCGACCAAGAAGAGGGTTTATATTTTGTGACCATATCCCGGCCAGCGAGCTTAATTTGCAGACTATTAAGCATTTTAACATAAAATCTGTGGCTCATATCAGAGATCCGCGGGATGCAATAGTTTCATGGTGCAAAATGAATATACAAAAATATAAAGTTTCAGGTTTTGCTTCCAGGTTTTTTACGATAGACCTGATGCCTCATAGCAACGAGGTAATTATTCCCTCTGATAAGATATTCAAAGCAGAATTTTCAAAAACCCTTGATTGGTTTTTGGAGTACCAATATGAGGGATTTGTAAACTGGGTAAGAGATTGGGTTATAGCCAAAAAAAACATGGGAGACTTAATTCATCTGACGTCATTTGAAGAATATATAAATGATCATAAATCTTACTTCAAAAAAATTTATGAGTTTTATGCAATACAAAGCACAGAGATTCCGCCTGTGTATAAGAAGCATTTTGTTAAGGGGATATCACGAAACTTTGAAATTGAAATGACACAGGAACAACGTAGATTCGTAACTAAGATGATTCCTGACATTATTTACGAAAACACGTTGATTAAACCTTAGGAGATTACATTTCTCTTTTTCAAGTATTATACCACCCGCTCCGTGCATTGTTCTACTGAGAGGGCATCGTTTTAAAAATAATTTCAGCGTGTTCAGGTGCCTCATATGGCAAGGGTACTCCCTCAATGGAGAGATAAAAGCTGTAATTGCAATCAATCCGGCCTCGATAAACAGATTTGCAACCTCCCCGATTCTGCGAATGTTTTCCTTGCGGTCAGTTTTTGCCGGAACTTGGCAGTCCTACAAACCATCACACAGCGCTCCTGTTTAGAGCTAATGGAGGGAGTTTTGTGTTAGGCGGTGTTTAAACTTGGTTTGCCAGTAATGAAAAATTATTTGCAATAAATTGACGTCAGTGCTCATATAGGGTATATTAGGGTTACGATATATGATACTTAACGGCAAAAAAGTTTTAGTTACCGGAGCGGATGGTTTTATCGGGAGCCATCTTGTGGAGGCTCTTATTGAAAAAAACTGTGACGTGCGGGCATTTGTTTTTTATAATTCATTTAACTCATGGGGTTGGCTGGATACTTTTCCTAAAAAAACTGTCCTTAAAGACATAGATGTTTTTACTGGCGATGTCCGTGACCCAAACGGTGTAAGAAAAGTTCTTTCTGATATTGATATTGTGTTTCATCTGGCTGCCTTAATTGGAATTCCTTTTTCCTACCACTCGCCGGATTCCTACGTGGATACAAACATAAAGGGCACTCTAAATGTTTTGCAAGGGTGCAGGGACAATGGAATTGAAAAACTGATAGTAACATCAACGTCTGAGGTTTACGGCAGCGCGCAGTATGTGCCTATAAATGAAAAGCACCCGCTTCACGCCCAATCTCCCTATGCCGCAACTAAAGTCGGGGCGGATTCACTGGCGGAGAGTTTCCATCTGTCTTTTAATCTCCCAGTTGTAATTGCAAGACCATTTAACACTTACGGCCCAAGGCAGTCGGCACGAGCCGTAATCCCCACGACAATTATCCAGCTTCTGGCAGGTAAAAACACAATAAAACTTGGCTCTCTGACTCCTACCAGAGATTTTAATTTTGTTAAAGACATCTGTAACGGTTTTATAGCACTTGCAGAGTGCGATAAGTGCATTGGACACACTGTTAACATAGGCTCAGGGACTGAAACCTCTGTCAAAGAACTTGCCCTTACACTGATTGAACTGATTAATCCTGATGTCTCTTTGATAACTGAAAACGAAAGAACAAGGCCTGTGGCAAGCGAGGTGGAAAGACTCCTGTGTGATAACTCACTCATAAGAAAATTTACCGGCTGGAGTCCACAGACAAACCTAAAGGACGGCCTTGCTCAGACCATAGAATGGTTTAAGAGGAAGGAAAACCTTTCAGGGTACAAGTGGGATATTTATAACGTGTGATACAGAAAAATTTATCTGCAGCTGAACGCAGATAAAAAAATGGAATAAATAATATGCGGATTATTCCTTAATGTTTTAAGATTTTTGAGCTATTACGCAGATGATGTCATGAAGGTTAAGATAGAAATCAAGATTTTGCACTCCGGTGTGTTTTATCAGCTCATAGATTTTGTGCAATCTGGTTGACATTATCTTGTAAAGCAAAAGATCAATGCTTCTATAGTAACCAGGATACTCAATGTGCAAAATTTTAAAACCATGTTTCTGTAAAAGTAAGGTTAATGTTTTGGCGCTAAAGTAGTGCAGATGTGTGGGTGGATGAATTTGCCGCCAGTTGTTGCCGCGCAGTTTGGCATTTACACTGTCTATGTCTGCGGTGGTTATCGCTAAAAGGCCGTGAGGGTTTATGTGTGATGATATTTTCTCTATCACTTTATCGGGTTTGCTGATATGCTCTATGGTATCCCACAAACAAAACACATCATAATCAGCATCCATTTTGTAATCTAAAAAGTCACCGGAAACAATATTGTAGCCAAAATGTTCCCTGCAGTATTTTACGGCGTCCTCCGATATATCAACTCCAGCTACAGTACTAAAGCAGGATGCAGCCAGCTCAAGGAAATACCCGTAAGCTGCGCCAATTTCAAACATGTTCTTTTCCCTGCTGTTTTCCACATATGTTAGCAACAGATTTAACCTACTGCGAAGATTTTTTTGTGTAATTTTCTTTTCAAAAACATAGTTGATGTATTCATTGCCGTGAAAATAATCTGTTCCATATATTTTTTTAAAATCATAGTCCTCAAGGTTCAGATCCGCCGTGACAAATCCGCACCTTGAGCATTTAAGGAGACCTTTTAAGCCTGAAACTTCATACGTACTGCCACAGACCAGACAGATTTTATTTGAGTCGCTTTTCATATCCATATTCCTTTTCCACTATGTAGAGCGGTCTTTTTTTCACCTCATCAAAAATCCCCGCTATGTACTCTCCGATTATCCCCAGAAAAATCAACTGCAACCCCCCGATAAAAGATATAAGCACCACCAGTGTTGTCCACCCTGATGGTAACGTTTTATTCATAAGAAACACTACCAATGCAAATATACCGTGAAGAAAGCTGGCCACAGACATTATAAATCCGATAAACACCGATAACTTTAACGGTGTTTTTGAAAATGACACTATCCCGTCAATTGCAAAAGTGATAAGCCTGAGAATATTGTACTTGCTCTTACCCTTTGTCCTCTGTGCCGCCTCAAAACTAACCACTGTATCATTAAAACCAACCCAATGAAATAATCCTCTTAAAAACTGGTTGTGTTCCCGGATCTGATTTTTAAAAACAGTTAGCACCTCTTTTGAAATAAGCCTGAAGTCAGCTGAGTTTGCCCCCATGTTAACCGATGAAATGTAATTTATAAACCAATAGAACCATTTAGACGCAAGAGCTCTTATGAAAGATATGTCCTCTACGGTTATACGGTTAGTGTGCACGATGTTATAGCCCTCCTCGTACTTATTTAAAAGCGAGGGGATAACGGCAGGCGGGTGTTGAAGGTCAGAGTCCATCATAATAACCGCATCTCCGTCACATCTATCCATGCCGGCAACAAGCGACATCTGATGGCCAAAGCGGCTTGAAAGCGCTACAACTTTTATGTTTTCATTTTGCTCTGACAACTGCTTCAGTATGGAAATAGTGTTGTCCGTACACTTGTCCAAAACATATATAACCTCAAAATTATATTTTTCTTTCATGGAATCAAGGATGGAAAACAATGCTTCATTGAAATCCGAAATGACTGCCTCTTCATTATACACAGGCGCTACTATGTTTATTTTCTTAAGCATGTACTCCTGATTATTTCAATTATCCCCTCATTGAAGGAATGTTTCGGTTGCCAGTTTAATTCGTTTCGTATTTTTGTTATATCTGCGATAACGTCATTAATCTCATTTTCTCTGACAACATCCTTTGAAATCACTTTTTTATCTGTGTTCAAAACATCCAAAACCGTTTGTATTACATCGGAGACACTGAGTGAGTATCCGGCTCCGACATTATACAGAGCATAGTTATCGTCTTGAATTGTCAGCATGAGTGCATCAACGAAATCCTCCACATACAGGAAATCCCTTCTGGGGAGCAAGTCCATAACCTCTATCGTATCGGTGGAGCTGTCAAGCGCCTGCTTTATAATGGCAGGAATAAGGAAGCTGTCGTTTTGTGCGGGACCGTAGATATTAAAGGGGCGGAGTATAGTAACTTTAACTTTAAAATTATCAGCATAAAATCTGCACAGTTCCTCGGCCATGTATTTACTGTGGCTGTAGGGGGTTCCTGGATTTACGGGGTGTTTTTCACTTACTGGCAGCTCCTTTGGTGTACCATAAATGTAGGAACTAACAAAGGTAAGGCTGCAGCCGTTTTTTCTGCAAAACTCAAGCACGTTAGCAGTTCCCATCACATTGGTGTTGTAAAAGCTATAGGGATTTTGCCAGCTTGCCGGAACAAAGGTCTTTGCCGCCAAATGCAAAACATGTGCAATGTTTTTAAAAGGGAGGTTATCCTTTGATGAGATATCGCCGCAGCTGCGGTTAAATGCACAAACCTCATATCCCTCCGACACCAGCCGTGCTGTCAGCCGTTTCCCTATAAAGCCCTCAGAGCCGGTAACAAGTATGTTGTGTTTCATTCTCCCAGAATTTCATTTTTTATGCCGCTAAAAGCTTCTGCCGCCTGGAAATAGTCATCTGGTCTGCCTATGTCAAACCACAGCCCGTCAAAGGGTAATATGTTAACCGTTTTCTTGTACTTTAGAAAATCATACATGAGGTTGTCAAAACCATAGGGTGTATTGAGGGGGATATGTTCCAAAATGCTTCTGTTTGCCATGTAAATTCCCATGCTAACATTATATTTAACCGATGGTTTTTCGTTAAATCCACTGAGGCGGCTAAACTCATCCACCTCTAAAACGCCATACTCCATCTCATGCACTCTTTGTGTGGCTGCTATGGTGAAAACACTGTTTTGGTTACAGTGAAAATCATAGAATTCTGCGTAATTGAGCGTTGTAAGAATATCGCCATTCATCACTAAAAAGTTTTCAGGCAAATTCCCGATTAGTTTTAATGGCCCCATTGTACTTAACGGCTTGTCCTCCATTGAGTAGTCTATCTTTACTTTCCATCTTGAGCCGTCGCCAAAGAACGCTTTTATGATTTCAGCCATGTGGTTTACAGCCATTGTGATGTGAGTGAATCCATGCTTTACCAGTTGCCTGATTACAATTTCAAGTATTGGGTATTGGTCTATCGGCACAAGAGGCTTTGGCAGCACAACCGTGTATGGCTTTAATCTTTTGCCCTGGCCGCCAGCTAAAATAACAGCTCGTTTAAACACACTTGCCCACAACCTCATACGCCATGAGGACAGCTCCTGAAATACTTAACAGTCTCATAAATCGAATCATCGGCAAGCCTTACGCAGTGTAACAATTCCTATCGCTTTTTGCAAGTGAATTTTGAATCTGCTGTAAAAAAATGTTCTATAGCGTACGCATTGACACTGTTGCATATATTTGATAAATTTGTTTATGCTTTATAAGACTATGATTTGCAGGTTTATTGAGATTGCAGGTATCAACGGCAGCATAGCGCAGGACATGTGATGGTTTTCCTTGTCAGACCGTTTACACAAGTTACCAGCAGGGCGTTTGCGTTTGGTCCACCGGTTAGTCTTGCATACATGGCTGGCTTTCTTAAGTCCAAAGGAATCAGTGTCAAAATCATTGATTATGAAGAGCTTGTGTACAGTATGGATTCCATGTATGATCTTATAAATGCACATGTACCATCCGCTATAGGATTTTCTGCCTACACCAATACCATACAATCGGCTCACAAGATAGCGTCGGATATTAAAAAGAGATACCCCCAAATGCCAACCATCGTAGGTGGACACCACTCTACGGCTATGGCTGAGGAAACACTCAGGGAATTCCCTGATTTTGACATTGTAGTCATTGGCGAGGGGGAGCTTACCCTATACGAGGTAGTGGAACGTATAACACAAAACAAGCCTCTAAACGGTACTGCCGGCATAGCGTACAGAGAGGGTTCAAACATCATTACCGAGCCAAGCCGTTCTCTAATACAAAACCTTGACGAATTACCTTTTCCCGACAGGTCGCTCATTCAAAGCAATGTGACAGGCAGGCATTTTACTAGGGGAATTCTAATGGGAAAAGGGATTACCTCTGTTTATACCTCACGTGGATGTCATTACAACTGTATCTTCTGTGCTGTCAACCGCAGTCATTCCGTGGACAATAAACCTGTTCGTTACAGAAGCATAGAAAACGTATGCGAGGAACTGCAAGAGTGTTCAAAGAAATACGGCTATAAGCACATTCACTTCCAGGACGATTCATTCTCTCTTACCAGCGAAAGGGTCATACCGATAGCCGATAAACTAAAAGCACTGGGCATGACATGGAACTGTGACTTCAGGGCAAACACTGTCAACAAAGAATTGCTATCCTATATGAAAAAGAGCGGGCTTATAAAGGTTTCAATTGGCGTGGAATCCGGAAGCCCGCGGATTCTGGAACTCAATAACAAAAAAATTACAGTAGAACAGGTTAAAAGGGCATTTAAGATATGTCATGAGGTTGGAATTAAAATGATCGAGGGAACATTTTTAATCGGCAGCCATCCTGATGAAACAATGCAAGACATAGAAATGACTATAGCGCTTTTTAAGGAGATTAAGCCTGATCTGTCTGCCATAAGCATAGCCACGCCCTATCCTGGAACAAAACTGAGGGAAATCATGCTTGAAAAGGGTCTGGTCTTCAGTAACGATTGGGGCAAATACATGCTTGCCAGCCTGCCGGGATGGCGTACTATACACTTTACACCGGAGGAGCTTGTAAGGCTGCAGAAAAAACTTGTAAGGATTTTTTATCTTAACCCTCATACGTTTCTTCATATGCTGCAAAACAGGAGCTTTTTTATGCACGCCTTGAAAGGAGGATTAGAGTTTTTCTTATCCAAACGAAATATATAAGAGAAATGGCGGAGCTTTTGTATAAATGTTTTTAAATAAATTTTTACATATTTTACTCCATAAGGTCACTTCTTATGATTTACCGATTTATAATATCTTGATAAGATTCACGGTGTTTTTTGCATTTGTTTTTGTTTTGTACTATCAGCACTGTGAGCCGTATTTGAACAGTATTGTGATTGATGGGATTAATGTTGTAAACAATGATCACTATATGAGGGCACCTGAAAGAGGTGATCTGTATATGACAGCTGTATTTTGTAAGGTTGTGACAAAACTTATAAAAACCCCTGATAACAATGTATTTAATGCCTTCACCGGATGCCTGTATGCCAAAAAAACCAGAGTTCTTATTTGGTTTTTGTTTCTTTTACTCCTGGCATTTTTGTTTCTTATGCCGCCTGTCCCCTTTGCTGTTTCCATTGGAGGGGTCAGCGCTTTGTTATTTACTGTAGCGCAGGTTTTGCCTTTGTATCGTACAAACGCCGGTGGTAACCATGAAATTATTATTTATTTCCCAACCATATGTACTATATTTTTAGTAACATTATTAAAACAAAAAGACAGAATTATATATTGGGTATATATCCTAACCCTTGCTTTTGTTATAGCGTATTTTCCTTTTTTAAGACAGGAGGTGCAAGGCACCGCAGTGCTTATGTTTTTGGCTATAGCATGCTTTTCATACCTTTTAGTTTTTCTGTCTTTTTCCTATAAAGAAGGAATCTATAATAAAATGTTTGTATCTATTGCAAAAAGAATTTCTGTTATTATTGTAATTACTATTTGTATGACTTTTTTTATAACAAATGTATTTAAAGTCTATACTTCATATAAGTCAGGGAAGTCTTTTTTTGATGTAAATGCCCCCTCACACGGCTCATTTCATGCCTTGTATATATCATTGGGCTTTGTGACAAATCCATACTTCATTACAGCAACTGATTTTGCGGGCCGCCTTCAAATCAAGTATATGCGCAATGCCGGCGAGGATGATATCTATGAAGCAGGGTTTAAAGCAGATAATGCCAATAATAAGTACCAGAACATTATTAAAAAAATATATATATCGACAGTGATTGAATCACCTGACTTACTTTTAAAGAATATTCTTGTTAAGTTATCACTTTTTAACAATTATATGCTTGGTAAAAATGATAATACGTATTCACAGGTTGACACCCTTGGTAAATTTAATAACAAATACCTCGTGTGGATGTATAAGTTATTTCTTGTAGTGTTTCCAATAATATTATTTCTCATATTTTTCGTTTACAGGTCAGAGCACCTTGTTTTGCTGACAACCGGATTTACAGCAATGGTAGTAAGTGTGCTGATTGTTCGGATTTTAACATTGCCCAACTATTTAAGTAATGCAAATGGAGTGCTAATTTCAACTTTCTTTGTTCTGATCCCGGCAATTTTTGTTTATTCAAAAGAGAAATACCACAACTTTTATTGCTCAAATGATAAAGAGTTTTTCAGCAAAATTTATAAAGTCATAAAATTGTTGATTATTGCACTCATAGCACTTTGTTTTATTGTAACGTTTTGGACATTTTACCGCCAACATGTTAATAATACCAATGCCAAAAAACTATTACAAGGCAACCCACTTCCTGCTATACAAAAAATGCAGCATAGGTACGCCTATCTGTTTAACCGTTTATCATCTGCTGAAAAACTCCAGATTATAGCTAAGCTAAAAACTCTGGAGGGTAATGGCGTGGTTGGCAGGATTATTGCAACCAGTGGAAATACTGCTGTTTTTAATGTGATTGCTGCAATGTACTCAGAAAAAGAAATACATATAGTCGGCGATTATTGCAAAAGTCAGGTTATTACAAATGATTTCAAATATGGACATATTGATTCATTAAATATCACCAAAAATGAGAAGATAGGCCGTTATGTGGATAATTTTGGTGGTGATCAGTGTTTAAATGGCATCACTGATGAAAAAAGGGATGAATGTATAAACATTGATGTAAACAGCGGATTTTTCAATAATGAATACGTAATGGTGTCTCTCCCTGTGACAGAGAATTTTAAAAAGAACAAGCGGCTATATGTTAGATTACTACATCCCGAAGAAGTACAGGACTTATACGGAAAACATGACGATTATAACCCGGTTACAACAGTAACTGTGGATTTTAACCCAGCCCCCTGACAGACTTGCTCTTATGCTAACATACTAAATGCCTTCATAGAGGGTTATACCTTAATTCCACTTAAAAGTGGTCTTGACAAAGAGAGCCACTATATTCCAACATCCACTTTCAAATCATCCAGCAACTTGTTGCAAAGAAGAAATCATTATATGACCTGACGGTTCCATAATAATCACAATCATAAAGGATATCAGGATTCACATCCATTAGTACAGTTTATCAGCTAATTATTTCAACTGTCAAACGTTTTTCGTGCAAAATAACTAAAAGGCATTGCAGAGGGTTTTAGTACATCATTGAGGCCGTCTTTTTTTATTTCAAGAACAAGTATACATCTATCTTTACACATAACAACAATTCCGTCTCTATGTTTTAAGGCGATGTTTCCAGGGACGCTGATTATTGTTCTTTCCAGTAACACAGTTTTCCAGATGGTTATTTTTTCGTCATTAAGAGAAGTAAATGCTCCCGGTAAGCCTTCTCCATTAAGCCCCCTAACAAGGTTGTGCACATCTGAGGCACGCATCAGAGCCCAGTTGATTTTACCGTCTTTTGGATAGCGTTTGCAGTAATATGCGCCCTCCTGTAGATTCTGTTTAGTTGTTTTTAGCGTACTGGAGTCAATATGTGTTACAGCATTAACGAGGATTTCCTGAAATATTGCTAGAGTTTTACTTATTATCTCACCAGCGGTTTCATTGGCTCCTATGGGATAGAGTCTCTCTTCAATTATATCTCCGGTGTCTATTCCCTCATCAACATAGAGCACCGTACAGCCGCCTGTGGTTTCACCGTTTATCACTTGCCAATTTATGGGTGAGCCGCCGCGGTACTGCGGCAGTTTTCCCCCGTGGAGATTTATTGTCCCTTTGTGGGGGATAGCAAGAATATCTTTTTTGAGGATTTTGGTAAAACCTGAAAGTATCATCAAATCTAATGACAACGATTTCAGAATATTTATAAACCTGGTACTGTTTACATTTTGAGGAGCATATGTGGGTATATCCAACCGTTGTGCCATGCTAAACAAAGAGCCGTCTCCCGTATGTTTAGGCTCTGCCACAACGGCCAGAGGTTTAAAACCCGCCTCAATCAGACTTAACAAGCACTTAATACCACGCAGACCGTTACCAAAATATGCTATATTCATACTATTTATTTTAACTCAAATGCAAATGTAAAAACACCTTGACTTCACGGCTAAAAATAAAATACACTGTCAAAGGAGATGGATGATAAAGAATGTAATAATGTTTTAATAACCGGAGGGGCTGGTTTTATTGGCTCTTACGTGTGTA
>JADFYB010000103.1:0-8498 GCA_015233245.1 Nitrospirota bacterium
TTAGGCACATCACCGGCTTGGCTTAAAATAGCTGAAATCAAACCCTTTAGTCTTCCTTCTTTCATTTAGTACGGAGGGAGTATGGAAGACAAAACCAGTCTCAATCCCTTCTGAATGAGGTCTTCCTTCTTTCGTAATATATAAAGCACTAACTGTCAGAAACAAGTCTCAATCCCTTCTGAATGAGGTCTTCCTTCTTTCAGAGATAACCATCGAAAAAGTGGTCGAGACAGAGTCTCAATCCCTTCTGAATGAGGTCTTCCTTCTTTCACATGGCGTATAAGAAGATAGAAACGCAGATATGTCTCAATCCCTTCTGAATGAGGTCTTCCTTCTTTCCGCAACAATATATTATATTCTATAATATCAACAACTTACAGGTATAGCTGTACACGACTACCCCTTTACAATAAGTTAGTGATATTTTACCTTCTATCCCACTTTCAAAGATCTATTAAAAAGATAGGAACGCATGTTGCCAACCAAAAGGTCAACATTAAACCTCAACCTATCATAATTACTTAATCATAACATACTTGCCCAATCCAAAACTTGTACCTTTTCCTATATGCAGCACCTCACCCACCGATATTATTGAGAGAAAAGGCTCTATGTTCCCTCTGTATGTTATTGTGCCTTTGAGGCCACCCATTTTCATACGTATTCCTTGCCTGCTTGAGTACCTTTCCCAATCATGCCACTTTGAGGTGTTTTCTGCTATTTTAACCTCTTTTGCTTTGTCTATTATTTCATTGTGTTTCCACAGCGATTCTTTCTCATTGCAATGAAAGTAATAAAGCATATGCAGCCTGCGCATTAATGCCTTAACTAAAATATGAAAATCAAGTTTAACCACAAAATCTCTATTGTCAAGAATTCTGGCATGTGTAATAAATCTCAGCTTGACATCTTCTTCAGAGACATTTTCAAAATTAAATGCCTCTGAAATAATTAACTCTTTTGGCAAGCCTGGATTTATTTGCCTATCGTCAATATCGTAAACCGTTTTATCTCCATCTTTAACGCTGATTAATCTGTACTTGCCTCTACCGCTGCCAAGGCCAATTGTGCCAAGTTCGATAAATGCTAAAATAAAATACGGTAAATAATTTATTGCTTTGCCTACTAATATTAAATTAAAACAGATCTTTTCTGATGGATTAAACACCCTGCCAATATCGTCAGGAGGCTCTATAATAAATGGATGTGGGACTTGTTCGTACTTGCCCATGTTCAGAATAGCAGTCCTACTCTTTGGAGAAGTCTCAAATATATAAGCATAAACGCACGACGTTTTTAACATACATCCCTTACACTGCTGATGTTTAAGGGTACAAACAATCTTCCTTATGGCATTGCCGAATCCTCCTCGTATTGCAGACCCCTTATAAGGCGGTAAAACAATTGTATCGATTGCCTCAAGAGTTAAACTATATTTGTTGTATTGTATTGTCATGATAGAAACACGCTTACCCCCTCCGGTATCCTGTCTCCACAACCCATGACCACAGGTTCCATATCAGCAGGTAATGGGTATATTCTTATATCATCTTCAGAACAGTCAATAATACTGTTAAGTTCTTCTTTTATTTGTATTAGTTCATTCCATGTAAACCTGCAAATAAACACCGAATACTGGATATGAAGACCTCTGCTTTTTACGCACTTATATACTCTTGCAAGTCTGCGGGGATTTTTTATATCATAACATAACAGATAATTAGATTTCATGCCCCAAGCTCTCTCATTAAATCAAACAGGCCATCAATTATTAGTTCAATTTGCTCCGTGACGCGCTTTCTTCTGTCTTCATATATGTGTACAATATTCTTTTTTAAACCTGTAGCGGCTTCGTATCTCTGTATGCGCTTAATATCACCGCTAATAGACTTGCGATACTCCAGAAATATGATACATTGTAAATCTATCTCCGGACATAATATATAAGAAATATCCAGTGCGAAGCCAAAGTTTCGTCTTCTGTTGACAACTCCTATATGAGGGTCAAGTTTAGCCTTAACGAGCCTTTCTATGATAAGACCTCTGAATAGGTTTGTAATTGTCTCTATGACAAATTTAATCGGTTTTTCATATCCTGTAAAATATTTGGATGTTAGTTGTCTGTAATCAGATTCTTTAAACCCTTCTTTTAATAAAGTATTATTATTTGCAATATATTGTATTACGTCTATTTGAAATCGTTTTCTCCATAACACGCAAAAAGCCCTAAAGCGTGAGGCGTTTTCCTCCGTTTCAAGAAATACCTTTTGTTTTTCATAATGCTGCGGTAAATGATTGTTGTACGGTAAACATACCGCACTATTAACGCCAGATATTCCCATCAAAGTTACTGGTATCTGATTTTCAGCAAGAAGGGTAAACACGCCAGATTCCAACTTAATATTACCCATTATAAATACTCTGCCTATAAGACGTACAGGAATCCGCTGATTAGCCTTACCCTTCTCTTTTACCAGTAAAGATGGTCCGTCTCTTACAACCTCTAATCCTTTTGCTTCGTTTATATATAGGCTTCTATCCATCCGTTATCCTCCGTGCCAGTTCCCTTACGGTTTCAATATACTTGGGTCTCATTTCCTTTGCCCATTCCTCATATATGGGATAGAATTTCTTTCTGCACTCTTTTTTGAGATAACAGCCTGGTTTCGTTCCATCTTGAAAAAAATCTCTGATTGTGAATTCTCTTTCTCTGAATAAATACCACACAAACTTATCAACGCTTGCCCGAAATAACTCTATGAGGTCACATGCCAGTGATTCCCTGCCATACTCAAATGTATGATAAAAGCCTATAAACGGGTCAAGCCCTATAACTTCAATCTCACGAACCATTTCATAGTGGAGTATTGTATAGCATAGAGACAGCATTGCGTTTACCGGATCCTCCGGTGGTCTTTTGGTGCGTTTGCTGAAATTCAGAGAACTAGCAAACAACTCAGTATATGCCTGGAAGTATGTCGAGGCTGCCCCACCTTCTAAACCCATTATTGCCGCCTTATCAGGCAGTTTTTGGAAGCAATCCTGAGCATCATTAGAATGTGTCCAGTCTCCTGTTCCTATCTCTGATAGTATAGTTATTTTTTCGGATATGCTCTCTATTACTTTTATCGCATTAAACAGTTGTAACCGCTTATCAGGGCGTTCATTTATTGCATCTTTTAATAGACCACATTGTGATTCAACCTTTTTCTTGATTATTTCCAACGATATTACCTTACTAAAACCTGTGACAGATTTTTCATATTGTTTCACTCTAAGGATGCCGTTATTATGCAGACTTCCGTGAAAAATCCCATTAACCCGTAAACTCCTGCCCGAAAGAAATACCACCGTAATTCCCTCCTGTGCGAGTTTGTGAAGTGCCGATGACTCAATAGTTACAGAACCGACAATCACAACCCGGTTAAGAGGTTTAACAGGGACGATGCCTTCCCTGTTGCCGTTAGCATAAAAGGCAAGCGCATTGCCGTCTTCTTTTATATGAATCCCTTTTTTGTCTACATATAATGTTCCCATATAATTTCTGTCTCTATCCAATATAAAAGTAATCAGGGTCTTTTGGGGGCAATGCTATACCAAGCACGTGAGGCTTACTCCTGCCGTCCATTGTAAATATATGCACCCTGTCATTTTTATTATCTATAATATCCCATAGCTGCGCAATTATGGTTTTTAACTCACCTTCCGTCAGAAAACATTCATAGACTGATTTCTGACCACCAGTGCTATGTCCCTTAAGGATATATCTCACACTGTTTAAGCGGTTGTCTTCTGTGATATCATAAGCGATCAGATAGAGCGTCCTTCCCATAAGTAAAGAATAACTGTAAAAGATAACTTTGGTCAACAATAAAATACTATCTCAACACGTTCTCCTATGCCGATAGATAAATGTTATCAAATAACTAAACAGATTCGTGTTCAATCAGGGCTGTGATCAAATATTAAGACATCCCCCGTTACCGGACTGCGGTAAAGCAGCTTCCGTGCCTTGCCATGTAAGGCATGGGCTGCCTTGAGATATAGCCATATCGGAGCAGCTCCGGTTAATACCACGTCGTTACCATTACCGGCAATCCCGATGATTTGACGGATATAGTCCTCTATATCAGAGAGTTTAGCCGTGTCAGTTTTAGCATAGAGATATTCAATATCAATTATTACAGTTTCCGCCATTTATTCCTCTATTATTTTTAGTTTTTTTGCAACCTGATTCGCAAAATTGATAACTTCCGATGGAGTAATTACCATTGTTTTGAACTGCTCCGCGCGCGCTGCAATATGTTGTTTCAATGACCCATCTTCATACAATATATGAGGTGATGTGCTGACAAAAAAACTTTCTATTTTTATACCAAAATTTTTCTGCAGGGCGGCAATTTTATATAGTGCGTCCGTTTTCTTGTCATCGTCCTGATCCAGGGATTTGCACTCAACAGTGTAAAGGGCGTTGTCCTTTGTAAACATTACATCAAATTCATTGTCGCTGTTATCTTTTTTACAAGATATGCCAAGAATTACATCGTCAATACCTTTTCCAACAAATTGTATTAGTTCGTTATAGCAGTACTCCTCAAGCCATCCACCGGTAAGATAGATTATTTCTGACTTGCTTAGGTGTTTTGAATATTTGTTGTTCTCATATTTAATACCAGCCTTCTCAAATAATTCTTTTTCCTGCCCGCATTTAGGTTCATAACCCGTATTGAACTGAAATCCTTTTTTATCATTTCTATATTTTCTGAGTTTTTCGCTTAACCTATTCATCAACGGCTTAATTTCATTGTAGTTCTTCACAATCCATAGACTCAGTTCCGACCGTTTCTGAGCTTCTTCGCAGTTAGCGGATAGTTTATGTTCGTTTATTATTTTTATTCCATACGCCGTGAGATAATCCAGGACATTCAACCTAAAATCAAGTGCGGTATTTTTCAGGGCTTCACTCTTTGGAAAAGGAGTAATGAACTCATTTTTACCTATAGGGATATATATCATCCTTGCGGCGTACTCTTTAAAATATTCATAGGCCGCGATCAACATTATCTTTGTGCCGCCAGTAAGATTAACGGTAAAAGTTGATGTTTCCCTGTCGTCAGAACCAATCCACTGATCAAGGTTTCGCTTGCAGTCAAGCACAGAATCTTCTTTTACAATAATGTGATGAGACCGGTTGCCGCTATAATCGTAATCAGAACCATACCGCTTAAGAGTATTGACGATATGCACCCGTTTCCCCCTTTTTTCCATCACGTCTGTAGTAATGAGCAACAACTCATCGGGCTTAAAATGATAAATACTAAGAATATTAGGTATCGTTTGGTCAGACACAAGGCTCACGCATATATGTCTCATGTTCTTACCTCCTCAGAATGGGGTATAACGACCGGTATAGAAAACGCGTATCCATAGTGAACCACCTGCGGCATTGCCGGGGCTATTTCCTCAACCATCCGCCCATAATATGGCTTAATATTTTCGTTAACTCTAAAACTTGAACCTGCCGTCAACATTATCAAAGGTTTTTTAAATGGCCTTCCGCAAAAGGTAAATTCTCCTCCGAGTTTGCCGTACTTCACAAATATCTTGTAAAAGCCATCTGATGGGTCGTGTCGCGCAGGTACAAAATTGGACAAGCTCATAAAGCCGTTTGCACCGTTAACATCATTAAACTTAAACGGCTCAAGTTTGATAATCTCAAATGCGCCTTTCCCTGATGATTTTTTCTTGCCATATCCAGTCATCGAGAGGTCATTGAAAAGTGATGAAACAATTTCTTCCCACCCATCTTTTATCCTGATATAGATGGAGATTTCATCTTGCTCAACGGCATACTCAGAAAGTTCGTACAGATTACCACCTTCCGCGGTTGTGCCGGTTATCCTATTTATAGAGCTGTGCAGCGTAGTAAATGATTTGAATGATTTAACCACGCCAGATGGTTCTATGTCAAAATTTCCATTTCGCACTTTTTCGAATACATCCGGCAAAAGCCATTGTACCTTTTTTATTTCTTTTGTCTTATTATAATCTTCAAACCCCATGCCTTCCTTTTGTGCCGATAGTGATAAATGAGCAGGGGCAGGCAAAAGGTCTCCGGGCATTCCATCTGATAAAACAAATGCCGGATTCCCGTTTATGTACTCTGAAAGGAACGTTTCTACTGCATCAGTACCTTTACGTTGCGCCATTATCCAGCAGAGGCTGCCGAATATCGTATCGGCTTGCAACGGGGTAATGAAACTGCCTTTAGGTTTAATCCTTAAACGATAAGCATTCATAAACTAATATCTTTACCATCAAGTTTCATGCCGCTAAAACTCACTTTGCCGGAGCCTCTGCTGCCGAAGCCTCCAAGGTATGTGCTTTGAATATGCCTGAGACCCTCCTTTACAAACCCAACCATCTCATCAGCTTTATCAGTGTCATAAACTTGAAGGACTATTTCAATGTCAAATTCCGCTCCTGAAGGAACACGCTCCAAAGAGCGAGGGTGCTCCGCTGTACCGGTTTTTCTGTTCACGGTATTCTCCATCTTCTTTTCAATGTATGACGTTCCTTTCTCTTTGATCAGGGTTTGATATTCGTCGCGGGTTTTATTACTAAAGTAAGCATCTCTTACCAATATCCTTGTGGCCCCCAGCTCATGTCTTGTGTTTTTATGAGCGCCAAAGATTTTACATATTTTACAATCTTTCTTGCCGCATCCACACGGGTCAGTTTCGGTTATCTTCCCATTTTTGTCGAATACGTCAACCTTTTTCTCTAACACGGAGCGCATCTTGCCTTTTAATGATGAGCCTGGGATATAAGGTTCTCCAGTAGTTGGGTGTTTTATTATCGGTAGATCTACGCCGCCTATTTCAATCTGGTCTGCCGAACCGCCAATATGAAGCCCGCTTTCACACCTTAGTTTTCCGGTAATTACTTTGTAACATTGTAGTTTCATAACTTCCTCCTAACCCTTTGGATTATGATACGTGTAATACGCTACCACCGCCTGAAAATGTTCGATAAAGCCTTTTGAAAAGCTCTTCTCGTTCCTGACTATTTCAATATTTTTTCTTATGAATTCATAAAAAGCTTCTGGAATCTTTCCCTTTCCTTTAGCCTCTGCCACGAAAGGTAAAAGCTTTTTAATATCAACATTTACGTCCGGCCAGTCATGTGTCATGTTCAGTTTATTTTCGGCTGCTCGCGCATGATTGAAAAAACGCCTTAACTGATGCTTTTCCAATTTTGGATATGAGTTTGAAAATGATTTAGCTATCTCGTCCGAGGTAGTTGTCAGAAGTGTATCATGGATACAGCCGTCTTTATCAAAATAACCATCTTTAAGATAATCTTTTGGCATTACTGACGAAGATGCGCCGCCTCCGTGAGGTGCTGAATGGCTCTTCTGATTACATTCATAACACATACTATAATCGCCTTTAATTGGCTTGCCGCATTTGCATGTTTTCATATTGACCCCACTGCCCTTCATCCCGATTTTTTCTAATCCCTGCTTAAAATCACCCATCTTTTCCCCCTCTATTTGCAGTCAACGCATAGTTCGCAATTATTCCAAGATTCTTCAATTTCGGATTCGTGATGTCTTTTAGATCCTCAGCCCATTGTCGCATTTTCACATCTTCATCATTTTTTGAATTTAGAGATGGTAGATTTCTTGCAATGTCATAAGTCATAAGTGGAATGAACTTTAAATAATCGGTTTTGTGTGTATTCTGAAATTTATCATACATCTGCGAGTAAGAAAGTAAGTTCATTACGAATCCTGTCGAGATCAATCTTTGACTAAGCCATGAACTAAGTTTTTGAGATTCTTTTAGAATATTTCCAACCTCAGCCCATTTTACTGTGTGTTCGAATACCGTCAAGCTGTCTTTACCGCTGTCTTTTGAGAGTTCAAGCCAATTATCTGCCATCTCAACAGCCCTATAAACAGGGTAGTTGTGTTTCACGAAGGCTATCCCGGCTGAAAGCGTAAGATTGTCGTTGTTACATGTGAAATTACGAAATTTTGTGTTTAGTTCATCTGAGAATTTAATTATTGAATCCCATGGCCCGACGACAAGCAAATCGTCACCGCCGGAGTAAACAGTGTAAAGTTCAGGGTAGTTGTATTCAATAAGTTTCTGCATATAGCCTGAGAAAAAAACATCAAGCATTCGGCTAAGTGTAGTTACGCGTGAGACAGTGCCTACGTCTTCTCCATTCCCGTCTTTCAAACCACATGCAAACACGCCACCAAGATTGTCTACATCCGCTTTCAGGTAACCGAGCAGAGGTTTTCCCGTGCTTTCATTTGCAATACATTCAAAGAATCTTGGTTGTCTTTCCTGAGCATGATTTTTTTCTGTACACTCCGTTTTCCTGCAGGCGTCGCAGTCATCATTGCCGGTAAAGTATGAGACATGATTAGCAATAAAACGGTGAGCTATTGGCAAGCCGGAATCCGGTTTATATTCATCAACGCA
>JADFYB010000103.1:8535-10190 GCA_015233245.1 Nitrospirota bacterium
ATTCTTTTAATAAATCAAAAGAATATGAAAAATAATTACTATTAAAACTACCGGTATTATCATCGTAAAAAGCGATGTATTCAACAGATGGAAGATTCTTTCCTATTTCCTTGTCATCGCTACACTTATCACAAATATATTTACCGTCGTCTATTATACCGGGAAACTTACTACAGGATTTGCAAAGTTTTTCTTCATCTCCGAAATCAACATTGAGCGTTGCCATATCGTTATTCCATAATCTGCCGGTTGTCAGGATATCCTTGAAAGGGTTCTTCTTTATTCGTTGGAGCGAATGATTTAACTTGCTTAAAACCTCACTGTATTTATTGAAATCATCGCCGGACATATCGGTCATTTCAATATTAAGGTTGATTTCAGCGTTGAAATATTTGTGAAACATTAAGTCCACATCTTTTGTGATTTTTTTAATACTGTCGATAGCCTTCGGAATGTTAGGGAGCAATATATAGAATTTCCCGCCTGATGACATCAAGATATTAGTAATCGGCAGATTAACGGCATGTATGATTTTGTGGCTTACGATTTCTGAAAGCATAACAAGTTGAAAAGATCTTGCTCTCAATCGTTTTGCGACACCGCCTGCTCCAATATGGGAAATATTGAAAATATAATTTTGAATGCCGGATAAATCTCCGGCAAGAAGAATGAATTTCTTTTGTTTATCTTTTTTTATTTCTCCAATCTCTAAACTGGAGTAATGGTAATGGTACTGGTAAAGACAAGCAGCAATGGCACACGTTGTCTTTAAATGGTCAAAGAGTGACACATCCGGTACATCCTCTTGAGTGTTGCTTGGAATACACCACGAATACCGCATTAAGATTGTAAAAATATTGACGAATACTTTCTCGAAATCAATTTCACCGTATCCCTTTTCGTTATTACAGAGGAGCAGTTTAAATTCCTCTCCAAAAGATTTTAGATGATTGTTCAGTTCATCGGGTTTGTAATCCTCAAATTTCTCAGGAAATGTATATTCAGGATTTAAAGGAATCGGGTGGTATTTGAGCTTTTCAGGCATAGTTTTACCAATATTAATACGGCTGAAGATGGATACTAATGGAACCGATTTATAATTATGGTAGTCTTCAGCATTTTTACCCCTCTCTGAAGAGGAATAATTGTCTGCCCTGCTGACAAGATAGCATAAAGCCTTATATTCTTCAGGGGCATTTTGACAAATCAGGGCTGCTCCAAAAAAACGCTGGTCCTCATGGTGTCGTTGCACAATATTTTGTAGTAAGTTGAATTTTGAGATGCTGGAAAAGAAACTTTTAAAAGCGCTTACAAAATGTGACGAAACCAAAGGATGTTTACCCGCAGTATCAAGCTCTCCGAAGCTCCCCCTCTGCAGCATCTTACCTACGTCATGCAGCAGCGCCCCCAACAGCACCGTCTGATATTCTATCTGGTCAAACTCCGCCATCGTCAAACTCCCCAATCGGTTACTCAACAAACATAACGAAACATACAACAACAGCTATCATCTCACTCCTTGACATCTGTCGATATTACCATTTAGCCTTTCTTTTAGTAAAGCGAGCAATTTTTAAATTTATTTGAACAGTATGGGGTGATAACAGGGACACATCCCAATTACTGGACGGGGACAAAGGGGACAGATTTATTTA
>JADFYB010000104.1 GCA_015233245.1 Nitrospirota bacterium
GCAAACCAGCGTAATTGTTCATGGGACTTGTGATGCCGTTGTATTGCTTTTTCAGCATTGACGTCGTGTCCACCCTTTGCTGTGCGTTCACTGACGCGTTGCGGCGATAGTTCAGGCGGATAAAGTGATATATAAATCAATCCAATCTTAAACCCGTTCTCTTTTGCAGCCAGAACATCATCTCGATACTTTGGGGATGATAGTACCGTTTCAACAACAAAACTGATACGGGATTTGATGCACTCCTCTACTTCTTTATCAATTTCGATTGCAGCCTTCAAGTTGATGTTGTCTTGTAATGCCTCCGGAAATTTCTTACGTAACTCAATTGTGCGTTCATCTGCATTCAGTTTTACAAGATTCTTATGCCCAAGGTTGACAAGAAAATCTCCAGCAAAGCTGGATTTCCCAGCCCCGTTTGGTCCGGCAATAATCCACATCCATTTTGACATTGGATAGGTTATAGCTGTTTGTTGGGTTCTTTCTTCTGAAAAGGCGTACGAACTATAAGAGTGCCGCCTACAGAGCCGTGCGTAGGAATACCGAGAGCGTCATTTTCAGCGACTGCCTTCTTTGCTGCTTCTGTAAACGACTTTTGTGCAAGCTCAATCAACACATCAACATTATCGAAAACGCTGTCTTCATCACGGGGAGGCATATGTTTCACCGCACATTTTACAAAGCGTTTAACTTTTTTTGTTGATTTTGCAATCGTCATATAACTACTATAGCATGTTTTGTAGTTTTCTGCAATTGAATGCTGCTTTTGATATCGCTACTTACTCAATAAAACCACCACTTTTGTATCTATTTTGGCATTCCTGAAACAGCAGAACAAGTCACTTAAAAAGGTTTTAAAAAGAAAATAGTTCCTTAGGAAAAGTTTACAGTTTAAAAGAGTAATTAAATCCCCTAAGAAATCATAGTCCATCATTTAATCAATTGATTAAGCTCAAAAACAGGCAATAGAACTGCAAACACGATAAAGCCAACAATGAATCCCATAAGCAGCACAATTATAGGCTCAAGGGCTGAAAGCGCACGCTTTGTGCCTGCCTTAAACTCCTTTTCATACGTAAGGGACGTCTTTAAGAGCATCTCTGAAAGCGCCCCAGTGCGCTCACCGGTTGATATGATTTCTTTCACAATCGGTGGAAAATCAGATAGTGCCAAAGATAGTGAAAGTCCCTCAGAGACCGCTCTTTCGGCTTCAAGAATCTGCTTTTCGTAAAAGGCATTCCCTACGGTTTTTGACGAGAGCCTCAACGTCTTTAACATCGGAACCCCGTTTTTAAGCAGTGAACCGGTTGTCTTTAAAAACCTCGATACATAAAGTGAATTCAAAACCGGTATTTTGGTAAGAATCTCTCCCACCCTTAAAGCATGGCTTTTAATGTAACGCTTTACGGCATACGATAAACATATAATACCCACAATCAGTGCCCAGAGGTAATTTTTCAGTAAATTGCTCATAGTTATTAAAATCACAGTGGCAAGAGGCAGTGCCTTATCTGAGTCCTCAAATATCTTAACCAGTTTTGGCACCACAAAGACAAATACAAAGGTCAACACCAAAGTGCCCACCGTTAGCATTATGGCAGGATAAATTGCGGCTGATTTAACGGCAGAGTCCATTTCATCACGGCTTTCAAGGAAATCGGCTAACTCATTAAGCACACTGTCGAGACAGCCGCCGGTTTCACCTGCGTTTATCATGCTTATATAGAAATCGGGGAAAAACTTAGGGTAATCCTCCATAGCACGCGAAAGACTTGCCCCTGCTCGCAAACGTTCCTTAATTGACACAAGCATTGACCGGAGCTTTCCCCCCCGTCTTTCTGAAAGAGTATCCACAGCATCTACAATTGCTACCCCCGATGAGACTAACACTGCCAAATGTGCGGTTAATGTCTTTAAAGCTCCGGCATCACTTGTAATAGAGAATGTGAATCCTGTCTTGTTTTCATGTATAACCTTCTCAGGATAAATGTCTTTTAACTTAAGAAGCCGCAGAGCTTCACTTACACTATCGGCCTCAAGTGTGCCGGAATGCCGCCTGCCCTCTGAGTTATACCCCTTGTACTTAAATACCGGCATCGTCTTTTTGAGTCACTCTGAGCACCTCTTGTAAAGAGGTCTGTCCGGTTGCCGCCTTAATAAGGCCATCCTGCCGCAGTGTTTTCATTCCATGTTCTATTGCATAATTCTTAATTGCCGTGGAATCGGTGTTTGAATTTATAAGCGGTAACACGCCCGGCTCTATAGCAAAAAGCTCAAATATCCCAATTCTTCCAAAGTAACCGGTATTATTACAGCGCGGGCATCCTTTTCCTCTGAAAAGCGTCTCTACCGGAAAACTAAAATAACTTCTCTCAAGCTCAGTTGGTTCATATTGCTCTTTACACTCAGAGCAGACAACTCTGATGAGACGCTCTGCAACAACCCCACACAGCGACGACGCTATCAGAAACGGCTCCACCCCCATGTCAATAAGTCTGGTAACTGAGGAAACAGCATCGTTTGTGTGCAGGGTGCTAAGCACAAGATGTCCGGTCAGGGAGGCCTGAACCGCTATCTCAGCCGTATCGTAGTCGCGTATTTCACCAACCATTATAACGTCCGGGTCGTGTCTGAGCACAGAGCGAAGACCGCTTGCAAAGGTTAGCCCAATGCGTGGATTTACACCGATTTGAGCAATCCCCCTTATCTGATACTCTACGGGGTCTTCAATTGTTATTATGTTTTTCTCTTCGGAGTAGATATGATTTAATGCGGCATAGAGGGTTGTGGTTTTTCCGCTTCCGGTTGGGCCTGTAACAAGAAAAATCCCATGCGGACGATTTAGGAGAGTTTCCAGCGCAGCCTTTGTCACATCATCAAGCCCCAGAGCGCTAAGCCCCATAAGGCCCTGCTTTCTGTCCAGAATTCTCAGCACCGCACGCTCACCAAACACCGATGGAATTATAGACACCCGAACGTCAATATCTTTTCCGCTGATAAGAAGCCGGATCCTCCCGTCTTGAGGAAGCCTCCTTTGGGCAATATCCATGTTGGCCATTATTTTAACTCTGCTAATGAGAGCATCCTGGATTATTTTTGGAGGCGTTAGGATTTTTCTTAAAATCCCGTCAATACGCATTCGTACCTGGAGATCGTTTTCGTACGGCTCTATGTGAATATCCGAGGCGTTTTCCTTAACAGCCTGCTGAAGGAGAGCATTTAGGAGTCTGATTATAGGGGCATCTCCGGTCAGCTCCATGATGTCTTTAGGGGATTCAAACTCAGTAGCCACTGTGTCAAAATCCCCCTCACTCATGTTATCCATGACCTCGGCAGCACTCCCTGCCATGCCGTATATGCGGTTTATCAGAGCAAGCAGTTTTTCCCGGTCTATCAGGATTGGCTTAGGTTTAAGCGCTAAGGAGGCTGCTATCTCACTAAGCGCAAATGCTCCCTGCATATCGCTGACATATCCCTCAAGCACAGAGGCCTCTCTCCTTACAGGCAAAACCATGTTGGTTTTGGCAAACGTAAGGGGTATGTGTTTTATGAGGTTTAAATCAAAGGCAGTTTCCTCTGTCGTTTTCGGTGTTATCATTTTGTTTGTGCTCATATTGTAACGGTTGAAGGTAAAGGAAAGTCAAGGAGTTGGAATACACGCTGAAATTCAGTTTAGATATGTGGAACCACATTTCTGCAAACTGAGGCAGAAAAACTAATTGATAATTATATTGCAGAGGAATAATTTAATATGCACAACACTATATAAAAGTATTTTTTTGTTTTTATAGACAAATTATGATACTATATGGCAAAGAATGAACAGCCTTAGGCTGTTTGACTTAATAGCAGGGCGAAAAGCATAAATTAGGGAGGAACTATGGAGCCGACATCAGTAAAGGAAATTGACCTTAAACCAATTGCAGGGAAAATGTACATGAATTTTAATCGTGAATGGCGGGAGGAATTCATATATTTTCTGTTAATTGACCGTTTTCACGATGAAAAAAGCAGAAAACCAAACACAAGTGGCACAGAGCGTTCAAATGGTATTCAAACGCCCGACAATGCCTTTTATGGCGGTAAAATAAAGGGAATAACACAAAATCTGGATTACATTGCAGGGTTGGGTTGCACGGCAATTTGGGTTTCGCCTGTTTTTGAAAATAATCCCGGCGCGTATCATGGTTATAATATTAATAATTACTTAAATATTGATCCTAATTTCGGGACTAAAAATGATTTAATCGAACTCGTGGATAAAGCTCATAACTATATAAAAGATGGTAAGCCATTTCCAATGCGTATAATACTTGACGTAGTGATAAATCATTCGGGGGACAATTGGGAATACGATGGAGGGGGTAAGGACTACAATAATGATAATCGTTTTAATTTTGGTTATTGGAGACGTAACGACAGACCGATACCAACAGAACTTCGCAACCCGGATTATTACCATTGTAAAGGTAATATGAATAATTATGACTCTTACCCCGAAAACCAACATGGCGATATGTGTGGTCTTAAGGATTATTCAAATGACGATGATTCTGAAGGAAATACGTTACTGGATATTCTGATAAAGGCACATTGTTACTGGATTAAAGAAACCGATATAGATGGGTTCCGTGTCGATGCTGTTAAACATATGGGTGAACTGGCGTGTTCAAAATTCAGTTCGACTATCAGAGAATATGCTTATTCTTTGGGGAAAAAAGGATTTTTTCTTTTTGGAGAACTTGCTACTCCTAATGATGATGCTGTAAACCGTTATGTTGGGCAAAACACTTCACGTTTGGATGGGAATAAAACAGTATTTTTTGGTTTAGATTCTATTTTAGATTTCCGCCTTGCCGAGGGTATTTATGGTGATACACATAACAGCCCTTTAAGAAATGTAATAAAGGGATTTAGCGGGCCGGAAACTTTGTTTAATCGTTACGAGGCTCAACGACAAAGGGCGCTTAACCGCGGTGAAATTGGTAAATATTTAGTGACCTTTGTAGATAATCATGACTCCTTTTGGCAATCCAGCGGCAGGATTTCTTGCGGCGCTCCTGATGAACAGGTAATCGCATCGATTGGTTACCTGCTATGCTCACTTGGTACAGCTTGTATTTATTACGGTACCGAGCAAGGCTTCAGTGGTAGTGGTGGAGATAATAATATACGTGAAGCCATGTTTGATAAAAATAAAAGTACTATAAACTTACTTAATACTAATTGTAGAATATACAGTGAAATTTCAAAAATCGCTAACGTTATGAGAGCTAAAGAAGCTTTGCGTTTTGGACGTATGTATTTTCGTGAAATATCCGGCGATGGAATACATTTCGGTTTACCATTCGGTTACACATACACTCTTGCCTTTTCGCGTGTTCTTTATGGCAGTGAGGTTTTAGTAGCATATAATGTGTCTGATACATCACGGAATGATTATATCGTAGTGGATTCAACAATACATCAAGCAAACCGTAACATGACGTTTTTGTATGGAGGCACCGGCAATATCAATGTTAACGAAGCACCAAATGGTACTCTTTCTGTCAGGCTTGACCTGAAACCCAGGCAATTTGTAATTCTGGAATGATGATTATTGGTGATTGTGCGGTTTCATTTAATCTATGGCTTTGTGGTATTATGTTTGTGATGTTACATCAGAAAACCACCGACATCATAGAAGGTGGTAGTTTAATACACAAGGAGGGGTTATTATGAAGAAAGCGACATTAGCGGTGATGTTAGTTGTAGTGATGCTTGGTTTGGTTGCGGTTGCTTATGCCGAAGAGGATTGGCACGGGGGAATACATAAAAGGGTTAAACAAGCAAAGGAAAGAATCGAACACGGGATTAAAGACAGATCACTCACAGAGCAAGAAGCAAAAAGGCTCCATAAAGAATTTGACAGGGTTATTGATGAAATCAATCGCATGAAAGCAGATGGAAAACTTACTCCTCATGAAAAAGAGCGAATAAATCATGACCTTGATAAATTGGACAATGACATTAGCAAGCTAAAGCATAATGATGAGCATCGCGACAGGCACTAGTGTTAAACAGCAGCAGTGTTCTGTTGTATTTGACTCAGAGCTCTGTGTATTATTGGTTGAAATTAATTTTAGTATGCGATTAAGAGTGATACCAGGTTGCAGGTGATTGGATGCAGCTTGGTATTACTTATTTTTTGTCGGTATTTTTTTCCTCTTTAAGCCGTTCCATAAAATACTCCCTTTCAACATACTTAACCTCAGAAATCAGCTCTAAATCCGATTTAGCCTCTGAGACTGTTTTTCCCTTAGGTAATTCTATTAAAAACAGATTTGGAGTTGAGAATTCGCGTATAAGACGTGCTCTATAAACATCAATTATTTTAAGAGATTGTTCTTTGCTGACAGAGTCTCTGAATCTGACGATAACCCTTTCCTCCGTCTTTGTTTTCCCGGATGTATAGTCGTCAACCACACTTGTACCCTTGGTGTTTGTAATAGTGGCAGCGGTATCATTTGTATCCACAATGTGGGGAGTAAGAAAGACCATGAGATTTATCTTTGCTTTTGTAGTTTCTTTTTGCTTAAATAACAGCCCAAGAACAGGAATATCACCTAAAACAGGCACCTTGTGTACACTGTTTTCTTCACGCTCTTGCAAGAGGCCGCCTATTACTATTGTCTCATTGTCTTTGGCAAAAATTGTAGTCTTTGTGGAACGCTTTGAAGTGGTTGGGCCTAGGCTTATTGTTATATCTGCATTAGTTTCAGCTAACACTGCTGATATTTCCTGATATACGTCAAGCTTGATTACATCTCCCTCGGTAATGTGCGGCGTTATCTTAAGGGAAATACCAACGTCTTTTCTCTCTATGCTGTTAAATACCGAGGCAGTTCTGGTTGGATCAGATTCTCTTTTAGCAACAAACGGTACATTTTCACCAACCATAATCTCAGCCTCCTTATTGTCAGAGGTTAGAATCTGGGGAGTGGAAAGGACATTGATAACGTCCTTGAAATCGCTTATGTTAAATAAAGCGGCAAACCCTGGCACCGACAACGTGGAGGATGTCACAGAGCCGTCTGCGTTTGTTACTGAATAAGGGACATCAACAAACTTACCTAGACCGCCTATACTAAAGCCGCTTAACCCTGTTATAACGTTTTGTAAGGCAGAGGTGCTGATAGAGCCAACACCGCCTATGAGCATTGTGCTACCCTGAGCGCCAAGTCCACGCCAATTCATACCAAGATCGGCTAATTTACTCGTTGATACCTCTATAATCAGTGCCTCTACGTAAACCTGCTTGCGTCTCCTGTCAAGCTTTTTTATGACCTCAACTATGTTTTTGTAGTCCGAGGAGGAG
This sequence comes from Nitrospirota bacterium, assembly GCA_015233245.1. Taxonomy (GTDB): domain Bacteria; phylum Nitrospirota; class Thermodesulfovibrionia; order Thermodesulfovibrionales; family Magnetobacteriaceae; genus Magnetomonas. Next base: position 7,358 of record JADFYB010000104.1, read on the forward strand.
GCCATGATGACCAATGAGTTGGTGGCAACATCCGGTGTTACGGAAATATCCGCAGAAGAGTTAAAGGCAGCGGTTTGTGGTCTTTGGACGGCTTTATCCTGAGGCTGCTGCTGAGCTTTTTTTATGAGATTATCCAACACTTTTGAAAGCTCCTCGGCATTGGCATGTTCAAGGAAATACACATTTATACCGCCGTTAGCCTCAGGAGACGGGACATCCAGGAGCCCGATAAGCTTCTTAATCGGCGTTCTGTCACTCTTAGCGCCAAACACTACTATTGCATTGAGTCTGTGGTCAGCCACAACGTATGCCTCTTCAAATTCTCCCTTTTTTGCAACCGCAGGACGTGTTTGTCCGCGCTTTAACCCATCATTGATGGTCTTGGCAAGGTTTTCTGCATTGGCGTTTTTAAGATATATTATATCTGGCACATCCTCTTGCGATGGTCTGTCTATGGTTTTGATTATTTTAAGAATTTTTTCAAGATTTGAGCCGGAATCCATAACAAGAATCATATTCCTGGGTGAAAACTCCGAGACAAAACCATCTTTTGTCATAATCGGTTTAAGCAGTTTAACAGCATCATCAGACGATATATGCTCTAATTGAATAAGCCGTGCAATGTAGTTTTCATTTAAAATTTTATCAGAAGTAAGATCAACTCCTTTTTGTTTAGCCTCAGCGGTTGTGATGATTTTATAGGTATTTGCGCCGGCAGAAATTACTGTAAAACCTTTTAGTTCCAGCACAGAAGTAAACAATTTAAACGCCTCTGACTTATAAATAGGAGCCGGGGCAATTATTGTGATTTTGCCTTTAAACTGGTCGTCAAAAATAATATTTTTACCGGTTAAATCGCTTACAAACTTTGCAATAGCGGGTAAATCGGCCCCGACAAAGTTAAAAGTTATCCTTTCCTCCTCAGCCCATGCCTGTAGAGTAAAAGTTAGTATAAAAACAACGAGTACTAATTTTATAAACAATCTTTTTGTCATAGTATCAAAACCTCATCATCACATAATGTTGTAGTTAAGTGTCATTTTATTTCCACCGCGAATAATATCAAGGTGGATCTCACTAACGCCTCTGAGAGCCGTGAAAGCCTGAAGGGCAGCCTCCGGATCTGTAATATCGTAACTGTTAATCTTTAACAGGACATCATCATTTTTTATTCCGAGGGTGTCGTAAATCCCGCCCGGTTTAACTTCTTTCAGAATGAACCCTGCCTGTTTGCCATTTATCAGATTTGGCTGCAGCCGTGCCTCAGTCATAAGTTGTTTCGGGTTTTCAAGTGCTTGTTGAACCTTTTTGTCATCCAGTACGTAGTTGGATGAGTCTATTTTTTTTCCTAAAGCATTTGTGCCGATTTGGGTTTCTTTAGTTTTAGGTGACGGCATTTCAGAGAGGGGAATCGAGGTGCCGTCTGAAAAAACAACCGCCTTTGCTAAGACCTCTTTAAGGACAGGGCCGTCAAAAACACGCTGGCCGGTTCTGAAAATCTCCTGCTTACCGCCTCCGTCTTCAAATATGGCATACCCTGTTCCTTTGTCACCGGCTATGACGCCCATAAGTTTATATTTAGAAATATTAGCCGTGGTTTTCGTTCCCTTAACCGGTACAACCGGTGTGAATTTTAAATCTCTGAGGCCAAATGCGTTTTTTTCAACAATCGGAGCAAATCCTGCTAATTCCTTAGGGGCGGTTTTTTCTGCTGAATTAATGCTGATAGGAGGTGGCTCAGGGTTTTTAGAGGCAAAGGTAACGGCATCTCTTACAATTATGAGTACAGAGACAATAAGCACTATACCGCCTAAAACGGCAGTAAGGCCAGAGACATTCCCTCTTGATAAAATGGACAGATATTTCTTTAGCATATCAAAATTATACAAAAACCGTGATTGACATTTTAACATATAAAGGATTAAATTATAAAGTCTATGTCGGGGCGTAGCGCAGTCTGGTTAGCGCACCTGCCTTGGGAGCAGGGGGCCGGAGGTTCGAATCCTCTCGCCCCGACTTTATTTCTTGAGGGGTTACAGAAGTCCCGCTTTAATTGAATAAATCCGATGCCGTAAAAATGCCGCAAAGTTTTTATTTTGCAGCAATGTAAAGAAACCTGTGATTACCAGAAAGGAGAACAGGACTGCGAAGACACACTAATCTTGAATCGAAAAATATCGAATGCCCTAGTATTAGCCTTTAAAGTGATTAGCTCAGCCTGATGTTACTATTTTTGTTGCTCAAAGTTTTTTTTAGCATTGAACACCGTGCTCAGATCCTCGACCTTTTCATCCCTACTGCCAAGTGGTAGCAGATTAAAGCGGTGTTCGATAGTAGCTATTATCGAGGTCGTATCGTGCTCTCGATGATCTATAGCAAACTTGTTGCGCAAGTTCGGAGCGATGATGAGCGTGGGAATACGCGTACCTGGTCCCCATTGGTCATACGAACCCTTGGAATTGGCAGCATCCGGAGGGGCAACGTGATCAGCCTGACCGCCGAACTCATCATAGGCGACAATAACCATCGTGTCCT
>JADFYB010000105.1 GCA_015233245.1 Nitrospirota bacterium
GAGCATCACGTTCGCAACGTGGGGGTCGGGGGTTCGAATCCCCTACCGTCCACCAATTTTATTGTTTATAATACGATTAGCAGGCCGGTAGCTTAGTGTTTATTAATTACTTCCAGCCGGATTCATCGTCACATTCTTTCTCTTCTTTAGAATGGGATTTTTCCCACTGATCAATGGATTGCGTTTCATTTGTACCTATTTTTCTGCTCATACATTCGCAATACTTGTAAACAATCTCCGCCTTTTCACCCTCATCCTTATTGTCCTTAATACATTGCGCAATCCGGTCAGTACTATCTGTAGCAGCAAACGCCTGGCCGCATGTCATAGCAAATGCAATAAGAAACAGGGCTATCGCTACTTTTTTCAAAATATACCTCCGTGAGTCTCTATTGATAGTCTCCTAAATTAGGAGCACTGATTAACGTTAGTATTATAACAAAAATTGTACATTTGTCATAGGATTGTTATCCCGAATGGATTACGGAACAAATTCGAGATTTCTGACAGAAACATTACACTACAGCAGGTGCTGCCTCTGACCACATTTATTATAAGGTTATGAAGTATTGAACCGTATAATGTCAACAGATTTGGCATTAGCTGATTCGTTGCGGATGGGTGTATATATTAAATCTGTTTCCTCTTATAAAGCCTATCATAGTAATTCCAAGACTCTCGGCGATTTCTACTGAAAGAAGGGTTGGGGCTGTGCGGCTGGCTACAACCGGAATTGACCACTTGCCGCACTTTGACCCTATTTCAGAGGAGAGTCTGCCGCTTAGCAGCATTAGTTTGTCATCAAGTGCGATGTCATTAATTATACAGTGTCCGATAGCTTTATCCACTGCATTATGCCGCCCGATGTCTTCTGTCATGACCAATATCTCATTCCCGTCTGAGATTGCGGCGCTATGAATACATCCTGTAAGATTATAAGAGGCTGAGCGGTGTTGAAATTCATTAAAGAGACGTCTTACACTATCGCCATCTATTTTAAAATTATCAGTGCTTAACTTCTCTCCAAATGTCTTCTTTGTCGTTATGCCGCCAATGCAGCCTGAGGTTACTGCCTTTCCCTCAAGCACAACCTCACCGGTTGCCTCAATATCAACCTCAATGTCATCGCTGTACTTAATTGCCATCTTATCCACACACCAACCTCCGCGTATCACACCCTCTGTCATAATAAAACCGGTCACAAGCTCTTTTACCATCACAGGAGAGCAGTACATTGCCAGGACATCGGCACCGTTTATCCTAAGCACCAGTTTTTTCTCTATTGCTATCGGATCACACAATAACTCCCTGTCTTGTCCTGTCACACGAAAAATACTTCTCTCTACATAAATATCCATCTCAACTAAACCTTTGTTGCCATTAGTTTAAACTACAGAAAAACTCTTTCTCTAATAATTCCGGAAAATCCTCGGCGGTATGGCGCGGCTAAAGAGAAATCCCTGCACCTCGTCACAGCCAAGGCCACTTAGTATTTTTAACTGCTCCTGTGTCTCTACTCCCTCGGCAATTACCCGTAATCTTAGATTATGCGACATGTCTATGATTGTCTTAACAATTGTCAGGTCATCCGGATTGCTTGCTATCTCTTTGATAAATGACTTATCAATTTTGAGTTTTTTAAAAGGAAGATGTTTCAGATAACTTAGCGATGAGTACCCTGTGCCAAAGTCATCAATGGCAACATTAACGCCGCGAGCATTGAATCTGCGCAGCATAGAAATTGTAGTATCCACGTTTTGCATACAGAAACTTTCTGTGAGCTCAAGCTCAAGATTAGCCGGAACCATCTTTGTTGTGTTCAATATCTGAAACACCGCACCGGCAAGATCATAGTGCTTTGACACCTGAGTGGTTGACACATTTACAGCAATAACAATGGGAGGAAGCCCTATATTTAGCCACTGTACTGCTTGATTGCAACTGTTAAACAGCACCTGTTCGCCAAGGGCCATTATTAACCCTGTATTTTCTGCCAGTTGTATGAATTTATCGGGATAAAGCAAACCCATTTGTGGATGATTCCAGCGCACTAATGCCTCTGCCCCTATAATCCTCCCGCTTTCAATGTCTATCTGCGGCTGGTAATGTAAGACCAGTTCATTCCGTTTCAGTGCTAAACGCAGCTCCTTTTCCATTGCTATGCGCTTGTTAACAGAGTCATCCATTTCAGACGTAAACATAGTGCAGGAGTTTTTCAGCGATTTTTTTGAATAATACATGGCAGTGTCAGCGTGTTTTAACAGCTCCTCTGCGTTGCTTGCATCTGTGGGATAAATACTCATGCCTACACTTGCAGTGATATAGTAAATGTTTTTGTTAATTTCATACGGTTCAGTTAAACACGAAAGAGTTTTTTGTGTTATAGTTTCAACATCTGTTTTGTTTTTCAAATTCGTCAGAATCACAGTAAACTCATCGCCGCTCATGCGGCACACGGTGTCGGCCTCACGCACACATTTTTCCAGCCGTGATGCAACAGATTTTAGCAGTAAGTCACCTACATCGTGTCCCATGGAGTCATTAACGTCTTTAAAATTGTCTATGTCAATGTAAAAAATACCAACTTTACGTTCATACCGGGTGGCGCTTTTTATCTCCTGTCGCAGCCTGTCAAAAAATAGCACCCTGTTGGGAAGCCCTGTAAGAGCATCGTAGTTTGCCATATACTCTAATTTTTCCTCCATACGCTTGCGCTGTATAATGCCTGACAGGGTATTGGCTACTGACACTAAGAAGTTTTCCTCCAATGAGGTGCGTTTATGTCCATAGTCAACGTACAGATTAATTAATCCAACCACCTTATCTTTTGATTTAATGGGAACGCAGTAATGCCCATGCTCGCCCATTCCATCGTATCTGACCTCATGGCGGTCATCAATTGAGGATGAAAACACTACGTTGCCGGTAAGTGCGGCTTTTCCACACAAACAAGTACCAATTGTCACCCTGCTGCACTTTTTTAGCATGTGCCACGAGATACCTCTTTGACTTGTCATCACAAGCTCATCAGGGTTATCATCCACAAGGAAAATACATCCTGTGGTTTTTGTTGACAGCCAGGGAACCGTGCTTGTCAGTTCAAGGATTCTGTCAAGATATTCCTCTAAAGAAAGTGTCTGTATGGACAGTTGCATGATGGTGTTGATTACATTTTGTATCATATAATTTTGAGTCGTCTTCTCTTCTGACTCTTTGCGTAAAATTATACCGGCTATCGTACTGGCAACGCTTTTTAAAAAGTTTTCGTCCTCATCAGCTCGTTCATACCCCTCATCAACATAGACATTGATTACCCCAAGCAGCCTCTCATTTGACATTATCGGAACACAATAGTGTCCGTGGGGCAACATACCCTTATACCGGATTGTATGGTTTTTATCATCTATCCCTGATGAAAAAACAATCTCTTTTTTTAATGCCGCTAATCCGCACAAACATGTGCCAAAGGGCAAATAAGAGCACATATTCAGCTGTTCCTCTGTAAAATTAAAATGAGACGATATCGTTATTGTTTCAGAATTATCCTCAAATGTAAAAATACATCCCTTTGATTTTAGCGAAATCCACGACACTGACATTAAAAGATATAAAATATCGTTTAACTGTTCCTGTAATGAAACCGGTAGCAATGAGATATTTAGAATCGAGTTGATTACATCCTGGACTTTAACCTTTTGATTGATATTTGACTGCTGTACCCGTAATTGCCGTATAATTTCTTGTAACTTTGTCCTCGTTTCATAGTTAAACAGCCTTATTACCCCTAACATGGAGAAAGCAATAAACAAAGCCGCAATTGCCCTAAATACTTGAACAGGGATGTGGACAAAGGACATGAAAGTCTCGGTATTAATTATATTAGAGGGAAAGAAGCTGCCTTTTGGAACAACAAACCCAGCTAAAAAACCGTATGCTATAAAAAATGTAACTGTAAGAAAAAAGTGCTTATCGGCTTTGGACTTTTCTATCAGGTCTGTTTCAGTAGAGTACAGCTTTAAACCAATAGCGGTGGCAACAGAACCAGGCAGCGCTAAGAAATATCGTGCAAGAATATTAGCGGTCTTAAGTGGCTCTCCTGAGTAGAAAGCAATAATGAATATGATTGATAAAATTACCGGCATAAACCACCATTTCAAGTGTTGAGAAAATTTCCTCATAGTCGTATTTTCACAGATTCGTAACGTCCTTCTGCTAAACTCAAACAGAAAACAAAGCGAGAAAACCAGAAAAACAAAACTTGCTGACTTTAGAATTGTATGAGAGGGATGTATAGATGACATCATTTCAAACCACTCATTTATACCATGAAGTATTGCAAAGGAGGATAAAATCCAGATAAAACCGGATAGCTTAAATTGTCCCTCAGTTTTTGTTTGGATAGATATTGAAACGCCCATAAAAATGAAAGCAAACCCATAGATAAGTAATACGTAGTCCATGTTGTGTCTAAAAAACTGCTCTACTGTCTCCATTAGCTAACCAAACGCTCCCTGTCGCAAAATGTTAAACATCAACTTACCAGCGCCCACCTAACATAAAACGCACAAGCCAATCCAAAAACTGAAGTCTTAAAATATACAATTAATTAGATACTTCTGTCAATCACCGGCAATTACTGTAACTTATTATTACTATTTGTATTAGTAAACAATATTTACATTTAAGATAAAATAAAAACTAAAAAAAACAGTTGACTAAACAGTTCAATAAAATATTTAATATAAGTATGTTAAATGTAAAGGCAGTGTTAATAATGATGGTGTTTTTGTTGTTTGCATCCTCATGCTCAAAAAAGGATATCAAACCGACATATACAGACCCTAAGGATACTTATGCAAGCGCTCTGAAGCTAATAGATAACAAGGAATATGAGGAGGGACGCAAACTCCTGACAGAGATAACCAACCGTGGCAGCGCTACTGACTACGCTCCGGAGGCTCAGTTAAAGATAGCTGAATCATACACACGAGAAGATGAAACTGAACTTGCCATTACTGAATACAGAAAATTCATTCGTTTATACCCTGGCAACAAGTACGCCCCATACGCTCAGTACATGATTGCAACTCTGACGTTTAACCAGATTGAGGGGCCGGACAGAGGGTTTAGAGCGGCTGAGGACGCCATCAAAGAATTTAATAAACTTATGGAAATGTTCCCACGAAATCCATATCGCGAGATAATCGCTCTCAGAATTCAAAAATGCAGAAACATTTTGGCTGAACATGAGTTCTATGTTGGTTCATTTTATCTTAAGAAACAAGCATTTCAGGCAGCTGTGGGACGCTTTAACGTTGTGCTTAAAAAGTATCCCGATTTTAGTAATATGCCTGGTCTCTATTACAATTTGGCATTAGCAAATCTGGGACTTAAAGATATCCCTTTGGCTAAAGAATATTTTCAAAAAGTGTTAGAGACAGCTACTGACAAGAAAATTCTAAAAAACGCACGGGCCAAACTCAACTCGTTGAATTGAAGTGGATTTCTATCCTGTTTTCGTTTCTATAAAGGGTAAAAAGTGCATTGTTTTAGGTGGTGGTGATGTCGGACAGAGGAAGGCACTGACGCTTTTAGAGGCTGGGGCCGAGGTTACGGTAATAAGCCCTGTTTTGACGCCTGTTTTAGAATCCCTTAAGGCTGAGGGCAAAATTCACCACATTGCAAGATGCTATGAAGACGGAGACCTTATGGAGGCTTTCATAGTGATAGATGCTACAGATGACATTGGCCTTAGTAAGACAGTTTCCAAATCCTTTGGCGGCCTTCTAAATATAGCTGGTGGCGGCGGTAATTTCATTGTACCTTCATCGTTCCACTGTGGAGGTATTACATTTGCCATATCAACAGATAGCGTAAGTCCTGCCCTTGCTAAAACCATCAAGGAGGAACTGCAAGACCTCTACGGAGGGGACTTTGCCAACTATCTCGATTTCTTAAAGGGATTCCGTCAAAAAGTTCTTACATCTGTTTCTGATATTGCCGTAAGACATGAGCTTTTACGTGTTGCCGGAGGTAAAGATGCCGTTAATAAAGTCCGTACCGGAGAAATTGAGCAATTGAAAGAAGAACTAAGCTTGTATTTGAAGAGAATTTTGCCACACGAAAACCATGAGTGATTTAACCCATTTTGATGAAAACGGGGCAGCCCGCATGGTTGATGTAACCCCAAAAGAGGTTACTGATCGTTTTGCACGGGCAACGGCTACCGTCAAAATGCGCACTGAAACACTAAGCCTTATTGTAAATAAGGAGTTAGCAAAGGGTGATGTGCTTGCTGTGGCAAGGCTAGCAGGTATTATGGCTTCAAAGCAAACTCTTCATCTGATACCTCTTTGCCATCCTATTATGATAACATCAGTGGCTGTGGATTTTAAGATAAATCTTACAGAGTCACAGGTGCAAATCAGTGCAGATGTAAAAACCTCCGGTCAGACTGGGGTTGAGATGGAGGCACTGACAGCAGTTTCCGTAGCAGCCCTCACAATATATGATATGTGCAAGGCCGTGGACAAAGGCATGGTCATCTCAGATGTAATGCTTATGGAAAAACGCGGCGGTAAGAGCGGAACTTTTAAAAGGGAGACAGAAAGTGGCTCTAAAGGTTAAAATATGCGGCATTACAAATATAGAAGATGCCCTTTTAGCTTGCAAATTCGGAGCTGATGCTATAGGTTTTGTTTTTTATGAAAAAAGCCCGCGGCATGTAACAATTGCTCAGGCAAGGAAAATTATAGAAGCTCTGCCGCCCTTTGTAATAACCGTTGGGGTGTTTGTTGACGAGGGGCTGGAGACAATCATTAGTACGTTTAAGGAGACAGGCCTTGACGCAGTACAGCTTCATGGGGATGAAACACCGCAGATGTGCAGCGATTTGAAGCATCGTGTACAACGGGTTGTGAAAGCTTTCAGAGTAAGAGATTTTACTGATCTTAATACACTTAAGGCTTACAGTGGAGCTGATGCTTTTTTATTGGATACTTACACAGAGAAATTATATGGTGGCAGCGGCACCGTCTTTAACTGGGACATAGCTCAGGAGGCCGGAGAGTTTGGCAATGTGATTCTTGCAGGAGGCCTTACCCCTGAAAATATAGAAGAGGCTGTCAGACGGGTTAATCCATACGCCGTTGATGTAAGTTCTGGTGTAGAGGAAAAAAAGGGCAAGAAAGACCGCGAAAAGTTGCGCTTATTTATAGAAAGAGCAAAATCAGTTTTATTTTAAAATAATTCAGCCTTTTACACTGTGTTAAGAGAGGGCGCCAAGCCCTCTCTTAACACAGGTAGTGTTGATTGTTTTTAATACCTATGCCAAAAACAAAAACCGGCCTGTGCCGTCATTAGTAGTAAGCACCTCACCGCTGAATTTAAGCTCTGTAAATTTACTGGAGATTAAATCTATTTCGCTTGCCGGCGTTATTGCAGCCTTAAAAAGCTCAAGCTCACAGTTACGTCTGTTGACTCTGTCCAGCCCAATAAATCGCACATAGGCCTCTATTCGATTATTGGTTGATATGTTGGTTATACTGCCTGTTACTGAATCATAGGAATAATCCACCTTTAGCTTCCTGGCATCAGTGATGCTACCCCTTTCAATTGTATATATGCGACCTGTTTCATAATCTACCTCGTAATCCGTACCGGCAACAAACGTAACCAAAGGGTCAGTAGCTAACGTTACTACCACATCATTCGGTGCATTCTTTAAATTTCTGTATGTTAATTTTGTGTATTTACCAGCATAAGGCGTTATTTCCTCATCAGTTACTGCACCCGATGGTTGGACTAACTTCTCATTGTCACCCATAAATGCAAGGCACAGAGTCTCCTTTGTATAATCTGAAAGGGTAAACTCAAGCGACTGCTTATATCCTGTTCTGATTGATTTTATGACATTGCCGTAGGAGCCCCTCATTTTGGATTTCATATCCACTTTGGTTATCTCAGGAGTTGTAAGTTTAAACGCTGTGACATTACCAAGCAGTATTTCACCTGTTTTTGCACTTGTGGTGTTATCCAAAATGTCCATATATAGGTTTCCTGAGCCAATAAAAGCCCCTTGTACATAACTTTTTAAACTATCTCCCATCTTTCATACCCCGTTATTTCTCTCCATCTTTTGCAGCCAATAATCCGGCTGCCGACATTACCCCGATTACCGACAGTGCGGTGTCTTTATCAATTTTCCCAATAACTAATGCCACCACTGTCATTAGTATTATTGCTCCGGCTAATGATGTCTTAGGGTGCTGTGTTATAGCTTCTATTAATTTATCCATATAGAGTCTCCCCGTTTAATTGCTGCCGCAACTGACTTTGGCCCATACTTTCTGCTGGTTACCATTTGAATCAAGCGCATCAGTAGCCTCGTATTTGCATCCATTGACCATTTGCCCAAAAACTCCCAAAGTTGTATTATTACCATCAGAGGATTCTGTGACACCTAATCCTGCACAGCCATAAGCCAATATCGCAAATATCAATACTGCTGATGCAGCTAAAAACATTCCTCTTTTCATTCCTCTGCTCCTAACTCTTTGATTATTTTTACAATTACTGCCTGCTGTGCTGAGTCTGCAAATGCTGACTTTGCGTCTTTCAACAGTTGTTTCATATTTTCTTTCTTTGCCTTTTTGGCTGTTACGACATCAGGCTTGCCGATTCTTTCTGTCTCTGCAAAGCCATAAGGTAAGGGCAAATAATTATTTGCCCCTACAATAATCATCCCTATTGCCAGCAAGTACCTTACTTGTTTATTCACTTTATCCTCCTTTCATCTGTGTTTATCTGTGTCATCTGCGGATGAATTGTTTAATTCCAAACATGGTCTATTCCACGAAATATATTATTTTTATTGAAAGTCTGCAGTTTCCATCTCATACCGGTGCCTGTGCCGGTATATGTCGCTGTCCCTGAATACATCGTTACGTTATCGCTATAACTACCCTCAGTAGCCAGTGTTACCTGGTCCCAATGTGTCCCATTATCACTTGTAATATATGCTTTCCAGTCAGTATTGACCACTGTTGTAGGGTTAGGTTGTTCCTGTAAAACCATAAATCTGCCTTGCGTCGGGGCAGTTAACGCTGTCGTAGAGTTTGAGACAAGGGTCATGTTGTCTATGTAATTGCCTGATGCATAAGCAGATGAAGGGACTGATGACATAAAATTATCATGCCATCTCGCAACATTTGACACACGGATTTCATCAATATAACCAAGCATCGGGTTAGTTGTCCCGTTGTTGAGTGTCCCAATAGTTGATGTCCCAGTATATGTAATATTGTAAGTCCCAAAATTCCCTGTACCAGTTAAAGTTTGAGATAACCCATTTATAAACCAATACATAGTGCCTTGATAACGCACTACTGCAAAATGATTCCATCCTGATGTAGCTGCATTTCCGCAATCTGTTTCTATAGAGTCTCCATTGTTTTGTATGTATATATAATTTGTATTTGCAAGAACTGCAAATCCCCCACTGCTCGCATCTCCAGCAGAAAAGATTGCATGAGTGGCAGCTAAACTATTAAAATTATATCCCCACCACTCAATAGTGAAGTCCCCTGTGCCAAAGTTAAAATCTGTAGGACTGGCTATTGAAATATAATCACCTGTTCCATCGAAATAAGCGCTACTGCCTCCAAACTTAGATTGAGTAGTAGATTGAGTAGCATTGCCACCTACTGTTAGGGTGTGGGCAGCTGGTGATGAATCAATAAATGTTTGCCCACTGCCGTCAGCATGAATCAGCAATTTTGTATTTGCGTCAGAACCTGTGTTCTCACTTTTGGGCATATAGCTGCCTGTGCTCCATGTATAAT
>JADFYB010000106.1 GCA_015233245.1 Nitrospirota bacterium
GCCATCATCTCGCCTGAGGTAACTATGTAAATCTCCTTCGCTTTGCCCTCTCTTATGGGCATAGCAAAACCGCCGCACACAACGTCTCCTAAGACGTCATAAAAGACATAGTTGAGGTCATCCGTATAAGCGCCATTCTCTTCAAGAAAATTGATTGCAGTAATAACACCGCGTCCGGCGCAGCCCACACCAGGCTCAGGGCCTCCGGATTCGGCACATTTTATCCCCAAAAATCCCTCAAGCAAAACCTCTCCTATTTCGAGGTCCTCCACCGAACCCTTCTCCCTTGTCATGTCCATTACCGTGGCCTGAGCCTTTCTATTTAGTATTAATCTGGTAGCATCGGCCTTAGGATCACAACCCACAATCATACATTTGTGGCCGGCCTCGGCAAGCGCCGCCACCGTGTTTTGTGTCGTTGTGGATTTCCCTATGCCCCCCTTTCCGTAGATTGCAATCTGTCTCATCATAACAATGCCTCCTTTGCATGTGATCGTATTACTACTTGTAATTGCAATTATTATGCCAGGCTAAATAAGACTTTAAAAACAGATAGTTATAATTATTTTATAGGCAGAATCTTTAATGGTTAGCTACAATTTTGTAGCACTACCTACAAAATTGTAGCTCTTGGATGGAGGCTGGTCTTTTTTAAGGTGCCTGAATACTACTAAGAGTATATATAGAGCGCAATTCGGTAATCTCAAGTTGAGACCGTTGCAAAAATATTATAACACCAAAGTTGAGTTCAAAAATATAACAAAATGTTATAGAAAAAGGATGAGATTGCCACACCCCCTGCGGGGGTTCGCAATGACGGCGTGGGCTGTGCGTGGGCGTACCTATCCGTCATTACGAGGAGCGATAGCGACGTGGTAATCTCATCATTATTATATTTTAGGCTGCTACTCGGTATTAATTGGGAAATACTTTTCCCCCATTTTGGGAATTTTGCAACGGTCTCAAGTTGATAAAATGCGTGGGAAATGGTAAAATTCCGGCCATGGAGAAAAAGAAAATGAAAAACAAACTCAACAGGATTTTGATGTTAGCCATGGCGGTTTCATTGGTATTAATTTCAACGGCGGGTTGCAGCAAAAAAGACAGCAGCGTTAAGGCTGAAGCTGATGTTATTAAAATAGGAGTAATAGCGGAGTTAACCGGTGAGATTCCAGCCGTGGGCGCCTCGTGCAAAAATGCCGCAGAAATGGCTGTTAAAACACTAAATGACAGCGGAGGGTTAGAGGTAGGCGGAAAGAAAATGAAAATAAAGATTCAAATAGAGGATAACGCCGGACGTGCTGAACAGGCTGCCTCATCCGCTCAGAAACTTATAACTCAGGAAAAAGTCGTTGCCATAATTGGTCCAAACTCAAGCGGCGGAGCAATACCAACATCCGAAATAACGGAAACCGCTAAAATCCCAATGATTACCCCCTGGTCAACCAATCCAAAAACCACAATTGACACACGGCTGGGTAAACCCAAGCGCTATGCCTTCAGAGCCTGCTATCTGGACTCTTTTCAGGGACAGGTGCTCGCACTTTTTGCCAAAAACACTCTGCATGCTAAAAAAGCCGCTATCTTATTTGACTCATCATCTGAGGTGCTAAAGGGTCAGGCCGAGGTGTTTAAAAACACCTTTGAAAAAAACGGCGGCTCTGTTTCAGCCTATGAGACCTACACACAGGGAGACAGAAATTTCTCCGCACAGCTTACTAACATAAAAAACTCCACCCCGGATGTTATCTTCCTGCCCTCATACTACAGCGATGTGCCCCTTGAGGTTCAACAGGCCCATCGCCTCGGTATTACAACACCATTTCTCGGTAGCGACGCATGGGCAAGCAGCGAGCTGCTTAAGCTCTGCGGTAAGGACTGCGACGGATACTACTTTAGCAGCCACTACAGCGCATCATCTAAATCGCCTGATACGATAAAATTCGTAAAAGACTACGAGGCACTCTATAAAAACACCCCTGATGATGTTGCAGCCCTCACCTTTGACGCCTTCGGTATTGTATTTGAGGCAATAAAGGCGGCAGGTAGTGCTGAGTCTGAGGCCATACGCAATGCCATCTCTAAGATAAAAGGGTATCACGGTGTTACAGGAAACATCTCATTTACAGGGGAAACAGGGGATCCTGTCAAGGGCGTCGTTATTTTGGAAATAAAAAACGGTGCCTTTAACTGGTACACCGATGTTAATCCATAGACGGTGGCTATCTCTGTAATTTTAAAATGATACCAACGAAGTTAGGCGATTGAATGCGGCTTGGTTTGAGTTATCTGATTCAGCAGTTTTTAAACATACTTCAACTGGGCAGTCTCTATGCTCTCATAGCTATCGGGTACACGATGGTTTACGGGGTGCTTTCTTTAATTAACTTTGCACACGGTGATGTGTTTATGCTCGGTGCTTTTATATTTTTTTTAGCCGCTCTATGGTTAAAATTACCCTTTATTCCGGCATTAATCGTAACCGTTTGTGTGACAGTGTGTGTGGGAGTATTAATTGAGAGGCTTGCTTACAGACCGTTAAGGAATGCTCCTAAAATGTCTGCAGTCATTACGGCTCTTGGCGTAGGGGTTTTTCTTGAAAATTTCACACTGGCGCTAAGCCCCTATCCTCAGCACATACCGGAGATAGTTAAAAACCGGGCGTGGGTAATGGGCCAGGTAACCGTGTCTTCAATTCAGACAATAATAATTGCAATATCTGTTACCCTCATGGTGATACTGGATTTTTTAGTAAGAAAGACGAGGTTTGGGATGGCCTTACGAGCTATATCGTGGGACATATCAGCGGTTCCCCTTATGGGAATACCGGTTAACAGAATAATTTCCCAGACTTTTGCCTTAGGAGCAGCCCTTGGCGGCGCAGCCGGTGTTATGTACTCACTGGCCTATCCGGTAATAGACCCGTATATGGGAATAATGATAGGTTGGAAGGCTTTCATTTCGGCTGTCGTAGGTGGAATCGGTAATGTCCGGGGGGCAATGACAGGCGGCTTTATTTTAGGTACGGTAGAAATTGCTGTCACTATGTTTTTACCCTCTACCTATCGGGACATTGTGGCATTTACACTGCTGTTTGTGCTTTTAATCTTTCGGCCTCATGGAATCTTTGGAACTGCTCGTTCAGTAAAGCTATGAAAGTGGTTGCCTCCGCAAAAAAACTCGCAGTACCGGCTATTTTACTTGTTGGCTGTGCCCTCTCTTGCTCTGTCAGTAACTCTAACCTTGTTGACCGTTACGTTGAACTTGTTGTCATGTATGTTGGAATCAACTTTATATTAACCCTTAGCCTGAATCTTGTAAACGGTTATATGGGAGAGTTTTCCGTGGGGCACGCAGTGTTTATGGCAATAGGGGCATACACCTCAGCCATTATTACTGTAAAAGTGTTTTCACTTTCACTGGGGCCGTGGATTTTCCCTCTTGCGGTGCTTACAGGTGGTATGGCATCGGCATTAGCAGGGCTTTTAGTTGCCATTCCATCGTTTAAAATACGCGGGGATTACCTGGCAATTGTCACTCTTGCCTTTAATATGATTGTAAAATCAATCATAGAAAACGTGGATTTCCTGGGCGGACCCAGAGGGTATCTAGGTATAGCGAAACTAACGTCTCTGGTGTGGGTGTTTTTCTTTTCCTTTATGGCTCTCTGGGTAATAAGGAACTTTGTTTACAGTAACTATGGCAGAGGAGTGGTTTCAATTCGTGAGGATGAAACAGCGGCTATAATTATGGGCGTGGATACGAAAAAGGTAAAGATTATGACATTTATGTTATCCTCTTTTTTTGCCGGTGTGGCTGGCGCCCTCTATGCACATCTTTTGCAGTTTATAAGTCCGAAATCATTCGATATTTTAAAATCCACAGAGATTCTGATAATGGTGTACCTTGGCGGGATTGGCTCAATAGCGGGCTCAGTGCTTGGAGCCTCGGTTTACACCGTGCTGCTTGAGCTGTTAAGGCCTCTTGGTATATGGCGAATGGTCATTATGCCATTGGTACTGGTGTTTCTTATGATATTTCGCCCTAAGGGGATAACAGGGCTCAGGGAATTTAAGTGGTTTATCCCGTCTGCTGAGAAAAAAATAAAACTATTTAAACACAAGGTGTGATATAGAGACGGCTTTGGACTTATTAAAGATAACCGGATTGACCCATTACTTTGGGGGGCTCAGGGCTATATCCGATTTTGAACTAACCGTTAATAGCGGTGAGATTTATGGGATAATAGGACCTAACGGCTCAGGCAAGACCACTTTGTTTAATTTGATAACGGCGGTGTACAGGGCAACATCGGGAAGTATTTTGTTTAAGGGAACCGAGATAACAACAATGTCCTCTGACAGGATAAATGCTCTTGGGATTGCCCGGACATTTCAAAACATAAGGGTTTTTAACGGGTTAAGTGTCCTGGATAATGTGAGGGTCGCTCAATTTAACAAATTTCAATATAATATCTTAGAGGCGCTGTTTAATCTGAAGAGTTTCAAAAAAGATGAGGCTTTGGTAACAGAACGGGCGTGGGAGCTGCTTAAGAGTTTTAATCTTGACCACAGGGCGTATGATTTAGCAGGAACTCTGCCTTATGGCTTAAGAAGGTACCTTGAAATTGTGCGGGCACTTGCCACAGAGCCTTCTTTGGTGCTTCTTGATGAACCGGCAGCCGGTATGAATCAGGTGGAAATCAGCAAAATGATTGAAACTGTAAAGGACATCAGAAATAAATACGGTGTGGCGGTATTAGTGATAGAGCATCAGATGTCTCTTATCATGGGGATTTGCGAGAAACTAAAGGTGCTTGATTTTGGAGTTACAATAGCTGGTGGCCTGCCTAAGGATGTAAGAAAAGACGCCAAAGTGCTAGAGGCTTATCTTGGCTCAGAGGTAATGGATTAGAGGCAGTGGTGAATAAACAAATCATTCTCAGCGTAAAAGACCTCAGTGTCAGTTACGGCAATATCAATGCCGTTAACGGAATAACTTTTGACGTCACAGAGGGTCAAATTGTAACACTTATCGGGGCTAACGGAGCCGGTAAGACAACACTTCTGAGAGCTGTCTCAGGGCTTATTCCCTATGAGGGAACAGTATCGTTTTCCGGCATCAATCTTAAAGGTAAAACTCCACATGAAATCATATCGGGAGGGATAACACACGTGCCTGAGGGCAGGGCTATTTTTGGAACCTTGACGGTTATGGAAAATCTGGAACTTTCGGCATGGGTTGTTAAAGACAAGGGCATTTATAGGGAGCGGCTGAGGCATATTTTTAGTCTTTTCCCAAAATTAGAGGAAAGAAAAAAACAGTTGAGTGGCACACTTTCCGGCGGTGAGCAGCAGATGCTTGCCATAGGGCGTGCTATTATGACAGGGGGCTCACTTATGCTTTTGGATGAGCCCTCCATGGGGCTCTCGCCACTGCTTGTAAAAGAGATATTCAAAGTAATCCTTGATATAAACAAATCCGGTAAGACAATCCTGCTTGTGGAACAAAACGCTAATATGGCACTTCACATAGCAAATTACGGTTACGTGCTTGAAACCGGCAAAATTGTCTTTCATGGCTCTAAAGAGGTACTTTCAGGCAATCCAAAAATCAGAGAGGCATACCTTGGTGTGTAGCAGCTATTTGTGCTGTCAAACAGCCAGGCTGTAAATTGTGTCGTTTGTAACACAATATTAATGTTTTTTATACATTTTCCTGTTAAGAAATAGCGGTTTTTCAGGGTTTACATTGTGGCATATAATTTGCATAATTAGTAATAGTTATGAGATATCAGACGACAATAAAAAAAGAAGTAACGTTTGAGGGAGTAGGTCTGCACACTGGAATATATTGCAAGGTAAGTATTTATCCGGCCTCTGTGGACCATGGAATAGTTTTTCACCGCCCTTGTAAAAATGCCTCCTTCTTTGCAAATGTGGGGACTGTGACTGATACAGTGTTTGCCACAACCATCGGCAACGAAAGGGCTAAAATCAGGACTGTTGAGCATATACTTGCTGTGCTTTCTGCTCTTTCCATAGATAACGTAACTATAGAGGTAGAGGGACCTGAGATTCCCATTTTGGATGGGAGTGCCATCGAGCTTGTTAACCTTCTGATTGATGCCGGTATTAAAAAACAAAAAAGAAAAATGCCGTATATTAAAATACTTAAGCCTGTTGTTTTTGAGGATAAAAACGCCTCAGTCACTGTGTATCCTTACAATGGCAGAAAGATTTCCTTTAGGTTGTTTTTCCATAATCATTTTCTGGGCGAGCAGTTTTTCTCAATAGATCTCAATGAGGAATCCTTTATAAGGGAAATAGCTCCGGCAAGAACATTTGGTTTTCTGAAAGATGAGGAGTATTTCAGGCAGCATGGCCTTGCAAAGGGTGTGTCGCTGCAAAATGCTGTGATTTTTAGTGACAGTGACGTCATCAATGAAACAGGCCTGAGATTTACCAATGAATGCGTAAGACATAAGATACTTGACAGTATTGGGGATTTTGCCCTTACCGGCTTTCCCATACTTGGGCATATTGTTGCTGATAAGTCCGGACATACATCAAATATAAAATTCCTCAACACACTGCTTTCCTCATCAGACTGTTGGGAGGTCGTAACTGGTGAGATTGAAAAGTCAGCATACCCTGTTTTTAGCCTAAGTTATACATAGCATTTAATTTAAGTGGCAGAATGCCACGTCTCTCATGTTTGATACTTTACTGAATTGTGCCGACAGGTTTTGCAAGTTGTATATTAATGTCTTTGATAGCCATATTTAGTTCATACTGTAAACTCTCTATAAAACTCAAAACTGCAGCTCTGCCAGCATCGTCCAGCTCTTTATTTAACTTTCTGAGAGCCAGCTCCATCCTGAAAGACTCGCTTTTAAGGGCTACAGCTCCAATGTTTGCCGACATACCTTTAATTGTGTGGGCTTGCTTTTGAAGTCCGTCCACATTTCCAGCTTCTAACAACTTTCTAAGAAGCTCTATCTGCTGCGGGGCATCGGCATTAAAGGCTGTCCACATGTCTCTGAGAATTTCCTCATCATTGTCAAGCCGCTGCAGTGTGTCTTTTATATCCAGTGCCTTTGCCGAGGTTCTTGTCGAGGGCTGCTGGGCAACCATCGGCTGTTGCAAAGAGATGTGAAGTTTTTCCGCCCCTGTCTCATGTTTTGAAACCGGCACGTTAGGTTTTACCTGCTCTGATTGTATATCTTGCGACATCTCCTGCACCTCCTTTGGCCGTAAGGCCGTATATTTATCAATTAATTTATATAAATCCTCAGCTTTTAGCGGTTTAGAAATGTAATCGTCCATACCTGCTGAAAGACAAAGTTCCATATCCCCCTTCAAAGCATGTGCTGTCATGGCGATTATGGGAATGCCCGCATTTATTTTTGCGTCCTTTAAGCCCCTTATATATCGTGTTGCCTCAAGGCCGTCCATATCCGGCATCTGCACATCCATAAGGACAACATCAAAGATTGTATTAGCCAGCTTATCCACAGCTTCACGTCCACTCCCAACCACTACGGGTGAGTACCCTCGCTTTTGCAGCAGTTTGACTGCCAGAGTTTGGTTTACGATGTTGTCCTCAGCTACCAAAATATTAACTTGTATCCGCACCTCCCGCACTGTATGGCGGGTTAAAAGTGGTGCCTCAGGGTTATCCCCTCTTTCAAAGGCCAAATTAATTAACTCTATCAAGTCTGATTTAAAGACAGGAGTAAGAATATAGCCAGAAATACCAAATTCTCTGCAAAGTGCCGCATCTCCTTTTAAACCAGCCGAAATAAGCATTATGACTTTAATCGGCGATTTCCCTATCCGCTGTGATTTTATTCTCTTTGCAAATTCAAATCCGTCCATGTCAGTAAACTGAAAATCAAAAACGACTGCGTCAAAAGCGGCCATCGGCATTTTAAGCTTATTGAGTGCAGTTTCAGCATCATGTGCTGTTTCAACAATGAATCCTTCACTTTTTATCATCTCGGCAACACTGCTCAGTGCAGTTGGGTTACTGTCTGCTACCAGTATGCGCCGGTTTTTGACGTCTTTCGGCTGAGTATGAACGAGTGCCTGTGGGGATGTTTGCTGAGTTGAAAACTTAGCCGTAAAGTAAAACTTACTGCCTTTCCCCAGCTCGCTCTCTACCCATATATCGCCGCCCATCATGTGGAGAACCTTTTTAACTATTGCCAGCCCTAACCCCGTGCCCTCATACCGTTTTGTCATAAAAACCTCACCCTGAGTGAAGCTCTCAAAAATCACATCATGTTTTTCCCTGGGAATTCCTATTCCGGTATCAGACACTTCAAACAGTATCCGGATTTCTTTATCAGATAGTGGAGGCAATGGTTTGTTATTTATAGTGTCAGGCGCTTTGGATACCTTTAACTCGATTTTACCCGTTTCGGTAAACTTCATTGCGTTACCAATCAGATTGACAAGCACCTGTCTTAACCTTCCAACATCGCCCTTCAAAGATGATGATACATTTGGCGATACATCAGCACTGAGCTTTATCCCTCTGTTCATAGCCTGAACTATAAACGGCTCAAGTGTAACATTTATCGTGGAAAGCAGATCAAAATCCACCTCATCCGCCTCCATCTTACCGGCTTCTATCTTAGAAAAATCCAGAATACCGTTTAGCAGACCAAGCAGGTGGTGGGATGAGTTTTTAACCATCATCAGATACTCTCTCTGTTCTGAGTCCAGACTGGTATCCAGAACAAGCTCAGTCATCCCAATGATACCATTCATCGGAGTACGTAGTTCATGGCTCATATTGGCTAAAAATGCGCTTTTTGCCCTGTTTGCTCCCTCTGCTGAGTTTTTTGACTTAATCAATTCCTCTTCAACTTTTACGCGCTGGGCAATCTCAAGCATAAGTTTCTCATTTGAAGCAGTAAGCTCAAGTGTTCGCTCAGTTACAAGCACCTCAAGATGATTCCTGTACTTGATCAGCTCCTCCTCTCTTTGCTTACGTGAAATGGCATTTACAAATATCTCAGCCGCTATTCTTATGAGCGATATAACATCTGAGGCAAAAAATCTCTCAGCCGTTATAGCATCAAAGCCAAGTAACCCTATCAATGTCTCTCCGTAAACCATTGGCAAAGCCAACAGAGTTTTCACAGAACCTGCTTCAAAAAACTCCCGCTCAGACAGCGCATCCTCCGGCAGTTCGTTTATAGAGCTGAGGGATATATTTTCAAAAACATTTAACTTTGCAAACCATCTTTCCGGTACAAGGTTGCCCGGTTGCAGCCGCCCATTGGCATCTGTGAGCAGATTTTCTTTTCCCAGATATTTTGGCGGCACATCCTCGGCACACCACTCAAAGATTTCCACGCCTGTTCTGTCATGCCCCGTAAACACTACGATATAGCCCCTCTCCATGCCAATAAAATCAGCAATTGTCTGAAGTGCATGATTAAGCCAGTTTTTAACGTCTTCTGAGGGGATTGTTATAAATGTGGAGGAAATATTTGTTATCAGTTTGATGAGTTCAACTATGTATTGGAGTTTTTTCTCGGCGCGCTTTCTTTCCACAATCTCTACAAGCATCTGCCTGTTAATTTCCTCCAGCTCGCTTGACTGTTCCTCCATTTGCTCCTTATAATCGCT
>JADFYB010000107.1 GCA_015233245.1 Nitrospirota bacterium
CCTCAATTGTTATGGATAACTCAGTGGCGGTGGATTTCTTAAGTCTCATCGCATCCTCCCTGTCTTCTGAAAACGTACAAAAAGGGAAATCCATGCTTTCAGGTAAACTCTCTCAGGCAATCATTTCTAAACACGTTAATATAATAGATGACGCAACAATGCCCAAAAACTCTGCAAGCCGTCCCTTTGACAGCGAGGGTGTGCCGTCTCAGCGGACTGTACTGATTAACGAGGGAACTCTTAAAGGTTACCTGTATAATCTCTATACAGCTAAAAAGGACAATGTAAGATCAACCGGAAATGCCGCAAGAGGCGGAATAAAGGGGTTTCCACTGGTGGGTTCGTCAAATCTATACATTGAGCCGGCAGTAGAAAAATATAAATATAAAAACCTTGATGAAATGTTTAAAGAAATGGGAACAGGACTTTACATAACGGACGCTATGGGAGTGCACATGGCTAACCGCATAACCGGAGATTTTTCGGTAGGAGTAAGCGGCATCCTGATAGAAAACGGAGTCCGGGCATTTCCTTTTAAGGAGGCTGTGATGAGCGGTAATTTACTTGATTTTTTTAAAAACATTGAGGCATTCACCTCTGAAATAAAATTCTATGGGCGATACGGCAGCCCCTCATTACTCATAAAGGACGTGGATATAAGCGGCTAGGAGTCAGCGACTCCAGGCAGGTGGTCAGCGACCACTGGGGAGTCGGCGACTCCATGCAATTAGAGAATGATTAAAACGATATTGGAGGGATAAATGGATTATTTCTTTACAGAAGAGCAAATTATGATAAGGGATTTGGCACGGCAAATCGCAGAGGAGAGAGTGGTTCCTGTGCGTGCGGAGTTGGATGAAAAAGAGGAATTCCCAAGAGACATTATGAAAGTAATTGCGCAGGCTGACCTTTTTGGATTATTTGTGCCGGAGCAATACGGAGGGCTTGGTAAGGGGGCGGTAGAGCTTTGCATAGCGGTAGAGGAATTAAGCCGGGCATGTCTTGGCGTTTCAACAAGTTATGCCGCTAATGCGCTCGGCACTTTTCCGATTCTCCTTTTTGGCACAGATACTCAAAAGAACACATATCTGCCTGATATTGCTGCCGGTAAAAAACTGGTGGCGTTTGGCCTTACCGAGGCCAATGCCGGAAGCGATGCCGCAGGGATTCAAACAACCGCTGTAAAAGACGGCGATGATTACATATTAAACGGCACCAAGCAGTGGATAACCAATGGCAGTGAGGCCGAGATATACACAATAATTGCCATGACAGATAAAGCCAAGGGAGCTAGAGGCGCATCCGCCTTCATCGTTGAAAAGGGAACGCCAGGATTCACTTTCGGAAAGAAAGAAAAGAAGATGGGGATAAGAGCCTCAGTCACATGTGAGCTTGTGTTTGACAATTGCAGAGTGCCTAAGGAAAACATTCTTGGCAAAGAGGGTATGGGCTTTATTGTAGCCATGAAGACACTCGATCAGTCAAGAATCGGAGTGGGAGCTCAGGGACTTGGCGTTGCTCAGGGGGCTTTTGAGGAGGCTGTAAAATTTGCGAAAACCCGTATTCAGTTTGAAAAACCCATTATAAGTTTTCAGGCAATTCAGCACATGATTGCAGATATGGCAATTGAGATAGAGGCCGCACGCGCATTGATTTATTCTGTGGCCAGATTTATAGATAGCGGAGCTAAAGACATCACAAAACCCTCAGCTATGGCCAAAACTTTTGCTACCGACATTGGGATGAAGGTTACAACTAATGCGCTTCAGGTTATGGGCGGCTCCGGTTACATGCGCGACTATCCGGTTGAAAAAATGATGCGGGACGCTAAGATTTTACAAATCTATGAGGGCACTAACCAAATTCAAAGAAATGTCATCTGCCAAAACCTGATTAAAGAGTTTTCACGGATGAAATAAATTGGTGATGATGAATTTTAATTATATCCGTTGCCAAAAGTATGATAGTGTAGATTCTGGTAAGGAGGAGATTGCCACACCCCCTGCGGGGGTTCGCAATGACGGCATGGAGCAGTGCTCCCTATCCGTCATTACGAGGAGCGTCAGCGACGTAGTAATCTCTTCCTTTTCTTTATCCGTCAGTATAAAGAGCGGAGGCGGCATGGAAATGTCAGCTTTGACAAGTAAAGCATTAACAAATAAAACATGAGAAAGGTATAAACATGAAAATAGTCGTATGTATTAAGCAGGTGCCGGATACGGCTGAGGTAAAGATTAATCCTCAAACTAATACGCTTATGAGAGACGGGGTGCCAAGTATCATAAACCCTTACGATTTACACGCAATCGAGGCTGCGGTTGCAATTAAAGAGGTGATGGATGCAACGGTTACCGTGCTTACGATGGGACCTCCTCAGGCTGAGGTTGCGCTTCGGGAATCAATTGCAATGGGAGCTGACGAGGCAGTGCTGCTTAGCGACAGAGCGTTTGCTGGCTCAGACACATGGGCTACCGCCTACACACTTTCCGGCGCCCTAAAAAAACTCGGGTTTGATTTAATCTTTTGCGGTAAACAAGCCATTGACGGCGACACCGCTCAGGTGGGGCCCGCTATGGCGGAGTTTCTCGATATTCCGCATGTAGCGTATGTAAGCAAAATTAACTCCATCTCTGACACTGTGGTTGAGGTGCGGCGTATGATGGATGACGGCTACGATGTCGTAGAAACCTCTGTTCCTGTGCTTTTTACAGTTGTACGGGAACTTAATCAACCGCGATTTGCCTCACTTAAGGGAAAGATGCGGGCTAAAAATGCCCAGATTAGAAAACTCACCCATGCCGATATTGAGTTGGATGAAAAAGACCTGGGGCTTTCCGGCTCCCCCACTCAGGTAAAAAACATCTTTGCGCCTGAGATGAAAAAGGAACGCGTTGTGTTTGAAGGTAAGCCAGAGGAACAGGTCACAGAACTTCATAACGTACTGAAATCTGTTAAATGTATATAAATGGAAAAATGCTTATTCCTTTAGATCAGGAAAACTTATTAAACAATGAAAATAAAGGATAAAAGATGAGATTGCCACGGGATTTCATCCCTCGCAATGACAACAACTCCGCGCCGTCTTTGCGAGGAGCGACAGCGACCAGGGGAATCACCTGTAGGGGAGGGCAATCTCATCATTATTGCCTGAGTTAAGTGAATAAGCGTTTAATGGAAAACCAATATAAATCTAATGTGGAGTGGATATGCAAATAAAGGTAGATAGAGATCTATGCAGCAGTTGTGAAACCTGTATAGCCTCCTGTCCGTATGAGGCAATTGTGTTACAGGAGGGCAAGGCCTTTGTTAATGAGTACTGTCAGATATGCCGGATTTGTCTGAGCGTTTGTCCTGAGGGCGCAATAAAAGAAGTACCGGATGCGCAGGATAGTAAAGATACGGTTACTGACATCTCTGCGTACAAAGGGGTAATGGTGTTTGCTGAGCAGCGTGAGGGAAAAGTTTCTCAGGTAGCGTTTGAACTTCTTTCAGCTGGTCGCCGCCTTGCCGATAAATTATCGGTTGAGTTATTTGCCGTGCTTTTAGGCGCACCGGAGTCTGAGGCCAATGAACTAATAAAGTGGGGAGCCGATAAGGTGTTTTTATGCAGCAGCGACTCACTGACAAGTTTTAATGATGAGCCTTACACCAATATTGTTTCAAAAATCATAAAGGAGCATAAACCTGAAATTGTGCTTACAGGAGCTACGGCAATAGGACGGTCGTTTTTCCCGCGCGTTGCTGCCCGTCTTCATGCGGGGCTGACTGCCGACTGCACATCTTTGGAAATCGAGGATGGAGGGCGCAACCTGCTTGCCATAAGGCCGGCTTTTGGCGGAAACATCATGGCAACTATAATGTGCCCCGACACCCGCCCTCAAATGGCCACTGTGCGGCCAAAGGTAATGAAAAAGTGCGCTTGCAGCGCTAACCACACAGGGACTATTGTTAATATTGAAGTTCCCACTAACGGTAAATGCAGAACCAAAGTGCTTGAAACAACAAAGGATGCTGATTTCTGTTCCATTAACATCCAGGAGGCTGAGGTAATAGTATCAGGTGGCAGAGGGCTCGGTAACCCTAAAGGATTTGAGATGCTCAAAGAGCTTGCCGAACTGGTAAACGGTACACTGGGCGCTTCAAGGGCAGCCGTTGATGAGGGCTGGATTCCTTATAACCATCAGGTTGGCCAAACCGGTAAGACAGTCTGCCCAAAGATTTACATTGCCTGCGGCATATCTGGCGCTGTGCAGCACATGGTAGGAATGCAATCATCGGATATTATTATAGCCATAAACAAAAACGCCGAGGCACCGATATTCAATATCGCCAATTACGGGATAGTGGGCGACCTGTATGAAATCATACCGAGGTTGATTAAGCGAATAAAAGAGGAGAGAGGTTGATGAAAAAAGCAGCCGTTGTGTTTCCAGGGCAAGGGTCTCAGGGTGTGGGGATGGGACTTGACCTGTTTGAAAAATTTGAAGAGGCAAGAGAGGTTTACAAAGAGGTCTCTACGGCTCTGAACTATGATATAGCAAAGTTATGCTTTAGCGGCCCAAAGGAGGAATTAAATAAAACCTACAGGACGCAGCCAGCGCTTTTGACAACAAGCATAGCAGCCTACAGAGTGCTTCTGTCAAAGGGTATAAAACCGGAGGTACTGGCAGGACACAGCCTTGGTGAGTATTCAGCACTTGTTGCTGCAGGTGTTTTGACTCTTACTGCTGCAACCAAGCTTACTGAAATGCGGGGCAGGTTTATGCAGGATGCGGTGCCGGAGGGCCAAGGGCTCATGGCGGCTATATTAGGGCTTAACAGAGAGATTGTAGATAATATCTGTTTAGCGGTAAAGTCCGGCTACGTTGCTCCAGCCAATTATAACTGCCCTGAACAGACTGTCATAGCAGGCGAAAAGCCCGCTGTCGAGGAGGCAATGATACTTGCCAGAAGTGCCGGAGCCAAAAGGGCCGTGCCACTTGCCGTCAGTGTTCCTTCTCACTGTACGCTTATGGTCAGTGCCTCCGAAAAGTTAAGTAAATACTTTGATGGCGTTGAATTTAAAAACGCTGAAATTCCCATTGTTAATAATGCTGACGCTATGCTCTTGGTTACGGCAGACCAAATAAGGTCAGCGCTTATCAGACAACTAAACAGCCCGCTTCTTTGGGAGGACTCGGTGAGAAAGATGGTTGACACCGGTGTAGAGGTGTTTATCGAGGTTGGCCCAATAACGGTTCTGTCAGGACTAATTAAACGAATAGACTCTACTGTTACACTTTTAAATGTGCAGGATAGCGCCTCATTGGATCGAACCGTGGCTGCACTAAATAACTAATACCAAGTTTAGGAGGATTGTTTTAAGATGATCAAGATTTACTACGACAAAGACGCAAACTTAAATGCCTTGAAGGGAAAAAAGATAGTGATAATGGGCTATGGGAGCCAGGGACACGCTCACGCCAATAACCTTAAAGAAAGCGGTATGGATGTAACCATCGGAATCAGACAGGGCAGTAGTTGGAACAAGGCAAAAGAGGCCGGATTTAACGTGATGGTTCCCTCGGAGGCGGCAAAAATAGCGGACGTTATAATGATTCTGCTTCCTGATGAGATACAAGGAGACACATATAAGGCAGAGATAGCGCCCAACATGAAAAAATCCGTGTATTTAGCTTTTGCACACGGATTCAATATCCACTTTGGACAGATTGTACCTCCTCTTGATGCAAACGTGTTTATGGCAGCCCCTAAGGGACCTGGGCATCTTGTGCGTAGTGAGTATCTGCGTGGAAGCGGTGTGCCGTGCTTAATCGCAGTACATCAGGACCCTGCTGGTAACACAAAAGACATAGCGCTTGCCTATGCTTCAGCTATCGGAGGCGGCAGGGCCGGAGTGATTGAGACCTCTTTCAGAGAGGAGACCGAAACCGATCTTTTTGGCGAACAGGTGGTTCTATGCGGCGGCTTAACATCGTTGATTATGGCAGCATATGAAACATTGACAGAGGCCGGATATGCTCCTGAGATGGCATACTTTGAATGTCTGCATGAGGTCAAACTGATTACGGATTTAATCTATGAGGGCGGAATTGCCAATATGCGGTACTCAATAAGTAACACGGCACAGTACGGCGACCTTACGCGCGGCCCGCGTGTTATCACTGATGAGACGAAAAAGGAAATGAAGAAAATCCTGTCAGAAATTCAGGACGGATATTTTGCTAAGGAATGGATGCTTGAGTGTAAGGCTAATAAGCCAGTCTTTAATGCGCTGACTAAAAAAGGCGAGGCTCACAGTATAGAGGATGTAGGCCAAAAACTCCGCTCCATGATGCCGTGGTTGAAGAAGGGTAAATTGGTGGATAAATCTAAAGCATAATACCAAGTAGCCTTCAATCGCCTAACTTTGTTGGCTTTGTCGCAAGCTCCTCAACGTACTAAAAGTACGCCTGCGTCGCTTGCTCCTCGCCGCCTCGTTATGCTTCTGAATGCAACTCGGTAATAATCAGCAGATTGCACAGATTTTCTCAGATTTGCGCTTTTCTCTCATCTGCGTTTATCTGCGCCATCTGCGGGAAAAAGTCCTCTTCTGTCAGATAAGAGAAATCATATCTCTATCCTGAATTCACACCATCCATCTATGTTTCTGACAGAAATGGTGCCTTTCATGTTTTGCTCCACGATTACTTTTGCCATGTATAGTCCCATTCCTGTTCTCAGTGTTATATCACCGGTGGTAAAATATGGGTCAAACACTTTGTTTATTATATCATTTGGGATTTCACCACCATTATCCGAAACAGATATAATTACCTTGCCAGTAGTACTGTCCTTATTTAACTTTACCTTGATAATCCCAGCAGTAATTTTTCTTTCTTCAAATTTATCCTTGGCGTTTGTCAAAATATTTAAAATTACATGGGCAAACTCATTCGGAAATCCTTGTATTGTCAAACTCTCGTCTAATTCTTTATCAATGACAATCCCCTTATCTCTGACGTACCCTGACAGCAGCGATTCGGCTTTGTTTATCTCATCAGCTATGTTAAATTCCAGTTGTTCTTCCTCCTGGATATAGAAATTTCTAAAATTATCTATTGTCTCAGATAATTTTACTAGTTCAGACATCGAATTGTTAACATTATTAGTTATATACAGTTCATCTAAATCGCCATGCAGGTATGCATCTTTTATATCCTGAATTGAAACTCCGATTGCACACAGCGGTTGCCTCCAATGGTGTGAGATATTCATAAGCAACTCATTCATTGAAATATATTTAGATTGCTCAAACATTAACTGATCCTTGGTACGGTTTTTTGATACCTCTTCATCAACTCTCTTTTGTAGGTTAAGGTTTATTGTCTTTATTTCATCCGCCATTTGTTTACGTTGTGTTATATCACGAAAAACCAGTACAACTCTCTTGATTTCACCTTTTTTATTCTTAATGGGTGCAACACTATATTCTATGTAGATATCCTTTACATGGCTTTTAAGCAATGAAATATTGCCATCTGCACCGATACTTTTTCCCTGAGCTACACATTGCTCAACAGGATTAATAACAGGAGCACTCGTATCTTCATTAACAGCATTGAACACTTCACTTAAATATCTGCCAACAGCCTCCTTTAATGGCCAGCCAGTTAACTGCTCAGCAACCGGATTTAAAAGCTCGATATGGCTGTCAATGTTAGTAATAATTACACCATCTCCAATAGACATTAAGGTAACTTGAATACGTTCTTTTTCCTGCTCAAGCTGTTTTTTAGATATGAGTGTCCTCATACGTAAATCATTAAAGGTACTAACCAATTGTTCCAGTTCGTCATCTTTCGTTACAAAGTGTTTGTTACGTATCAACTTAAGAGGTTTTTGCCATTCATTAGTTTTCAGATTTGCAATGAATGCAGATATATCCTTTAAATACCTGCCCACTAACTTATGAAATAAAAAAATAATAAAAAAGGAAACTAAAAAGGTTTTGACTGTCTGTGTCACCAATATAACCACGATTTTTTCTTTCAGACTTTGATAAACCCTGTCAAGAGTGGCTACCACAAGCAGTTGTCCTACATAGACCTGTTTTCCCCGATGCAAATATTCAATTTTAAAGTTATGGCTGATGATATGTTTTTCCTGAGGCCTGCCTACAGCCAGTAACACTTTACCTTCATCAGATTTAATTTCAAGGTACTGCATATCGGGAAGGTTTTTGATACCCTCCATGTTAATTTCTAAATCCTTTACACTGTTGACCCATAAGCTATATGACAGACTGGGTAAGTAACTGGTTTCAATTTGGCTTATCCTGGTTTCAATGAGAGTCACAGACTGATAGTAATCCAAAGCTAATTGCATAACTGTACCCACTAACGTAAAAATAGAACTGAACATGAGAATATAGACGGCAAAACGATAACCTATACCTTTTTTCTCTGACCTGAGAAGTGATTTTATATTCCAGTTCAACAAGGCCCATAATTCCTATAAAGCATACCTTGTAAGTACCTCAGTCTGAATTCGTTCATAAGTGCCATCTTCTTTTATCGCTTTTATAGCCTCCGCAAACTTTGGGATTAATGCTTCATGTTTTTTATTAAGGTAAGGGTACCAGTAGCCTGAAAGAAACGGGGTGCTGAGCATCCTGACGTTTTTGACTCCTGAATCCTTCATTAACTTCATTCCAATCATTCTCTCAATAATCGCGATATCTATACGTTTTTTCCCCAGCATAGCAAAGAGTTGCTCACCTTTTTCAACTGAAACAACCGAATAGGCCAGGGTGGTGTTACGCTCTACAATCTTCCACCCGGTAACAATCCCCACGTCATAAGGTTGCAAATCCTTTGGTTCATTTACTACAACATCTGATTTATTGGTAAAAATCATCATCTGAAATTGCATTATCTTTTCAGGTACTCGTACAAGATTGGGATATTCACCTTTAGCGTTTATCGCATATATACGGCAGATGTCACCATCTTCTATGCCGCGGTCGGCGTTTTTTATTGCCCGCTCAGAGGGTAAGTACTGAATGATGATTTCTATGCCCATCCGCTTTGCTAACTCTTTGTATATAAGGTCGAGGAAACCTGTTTTATCCGGTGATGTGAGTGTTGTACGGAAGGATGAGTTAAGTATCAGCGTTTGTTTCTGTTGTGCACAAGCGGTGTCTCTGCATGGGACACAGAAAAGTACGCCAAACACAATAATGGCTGATAACAGGAACTTTATAACGGATATATTCAATAAACTGTGTCAAGTGTGAAATCACCTTAAACGGTAATATCCAATTTTAGCCTACCCTCAAAAAATAAAGCAAGTTGAGAGACAGTCTGGCTCCAGTTTCTCAATGGCTGTCTCCATTTTTCTGAGATATTCTGAATTGATAGGTACAAAAGCTTTAAAAGTGCTGTTTCACTGGAGAAGGCTCCTTTGGTTTTTGTGACCTTGCGTATCTGGCGATGAAATCCCTCAATTGCGTTTGTCGTATAGATAAGAGTTCGGATTTCCTGAGGATACTTAAAATAGTTAGAGAGATTGTCCCAATTTGTTTTCCATGACTTTATA
>JADFYB010000108.1 GCA_015233245.1 Nitrospirota bacterium
TCTAAAATAAAATGTATCGGAGGATTACTAAAATGCGTTTAAAAACATGGGGTTTCTTAACGGTTTTTGTGTTTATAGTGTTAGGCGGGAGTGCTTACGGCTACGACACTGTTGATGTTAAAAACGGTGCTACAATCAAAGGGGTCATTAAAAACAGCGGTGCAGTCCCCGCCGATGAGGTCATCAATGTGACAGAGGATCAATCGGTCTGTGGTAAAACAATCAATGCCGGCAAATATTTGATTTCTGATTCAAAGGTAAAAAATGTTGTTGTATTTGTTACAGATGTTAAAAAAGGAATGGCGTTGCCTAAAAAAAATGTGGAAATTACGATAGATAAATGCAGGGTGCTGCCGCATGTTTCTTTGGGCTTTACGGGCAGCGAATATGTAATTAAAAATAACGACCCAATTTTACACACTGTTCAGCTAAAACTTGGGCTTGACTACCAAAAGGAGATCTCAAGGCGGCCACTTGAGGACGGTTCCACTATCTTAAATCTTGCCTTTCCCACACAGGGGCTGGAACTTAGAAAACCAATACGGGATTTCCACAGATTTACTAAAGACACGGGCTACATTCGCGTTAAATCAAACGCCCATCCGTGGCTGAGAGGCATTGTGTTTGTATTTGATCACCCGTACGCCGCAGTTTCTAACGAAAAAGGAGAGTATGAGATAACAGGGCTTATGTCCGGTAAATACACTCTGAGGTTTTGGCATGAGGGATTTGGTGAGGTGGAAAAAACCGTTGTGGTAGCAGAGGGGGATACCAAAACCCTTGATGTTGAGTTTAGTGTTAACGCTAAGCCACAGACCGACACTAACACAAAAACTTCACAAGTAAGCCCCTAAAATGCAATCTATGAAAACCACATTGCACAGTAACGATTCTAAAGTTACTTTAGTTACTGAAAGAACTGTAACAGATAAAGGATAATTCATTGGAATAAAACGTATTTGGCAGAATCTTGATTTTCAAGATAATTGAAAAACTTTAAAACGGTTTAAGCGGAGGGAAAGTAGATGAAGAAGTTAGTTGCTCTGATGTGTATGGTTATGTTTCTTTGTGTGAGTGCTGCTGCGTTTGCAGCCGATAAGTATGAGGTGGTGGATGTAAAAGACGGTGGGAGTATCAAGGGAATAGTGAAAACCTCAGGTGCGCCTGCTGATCCGGTTCTTGACATCAATAAGGACACAGAGTACTGCGGTAAGTCTCATCCTGCAGGGATGTATGTCATAGGAGCTGGCGGTGGAGTAAAGAACGTTATCGTAGCAGTAGAGGATATAACCAAGGGTAAGGCCGCACCAAAAACAGACACGGTTATAGATAACCACAAGTGTGCCTTTGAGCCGTTGGTAAGCATTGCTTATATGGGACAGAAGTATATCATGAAAAACAGCGACCCGATATTTCACAACACATCAATTGGTTTAATACTGGCACCGGGCAAAAAAAGAACCGTGTATAATTTAGCTCTTCCCAACAAAGATCAGACGATAGAAAAACCAGTAAAAGTAGCCGGACTTGAGAGTGTCTCCTGTGATGCCCACTCATGGATGCGTGCATTTGTTTATGCAACTCCAAACCCTTATGCAGCAATCACAGACGACAAGGGCGCCTTCGAGATAAAAGATATTCCTGCTGGCAAGTACAAAGTTAAATTCTGGCATGAGGGCTTTGGCGAGGCGGTAGTGGATGTAGAGGTAAAGGCTGGCGCAGCAGCTACACTTGACCACACATTTGCTAAAAAATAGATTTGGTATGAAACAGGTTCATCGCTGATATGTGATGAACCTGTTGGTTTTTTAATATAAACACATAGGGAGATTAATATGGCAGACGTTAGCCCATCTAAAAGCCTGATAAAAGGGGTTATAAAGTTAACCTTGTTTTTGGGCGTAGGTTTTGCTGTACTTTTTATCTTAAACAGGGTTCTTTCGGCGCCCACGGAGGATGGTTACAGGTTTTTCCCGGTAATCGGAAGCCGTGTGTGGGTATGGATAATAGCGCAGCTTCACCTTAATTTTGCCGCTTTTGTCTTGGGGGTTCCGATTTTTGCCGTTTCGATGGAGTTTATGAGCTGGAGACGTAACGATGAAAGACTGGACAGGATTGCCTACGATTTCACTAAGCTCTTTACTTTGGCTTATACGCTTACGGCGGCTGTTGGAACGATACTATTGATAAGTTTACCGGTGTTGTATCCAAAGTTTATAGACCATTTGATGAAAATCCTTGGCCCCACATGGTGGGTCTATGTGTTGGTGATGTACGTTGAAACGCTTGTCTGCTACTACTACTTCTATTCTTGGAGGCAGATGAAAGGCAGCAAAAAGGGAACGCATGTAGCCATTGGCGGTCTTCTTAATATCATGGGCATAACCATGCTTCTGATAACCAGCTCATGGGTTGGGTACATGACAACTCCCAATCCGCACGGAGTAAGTGAAACAGGCGAGCTTATTAACAGATGGCAAGCCATTAAATCATACATGTGGATACCTCTTTCACTTCACAGGCTTTTTGCAAACGTGGTTTTTGGCGCAGGTATTGCCGCAGCTTATGCAGCCTACAGGTTTATAACCGCTGAGACTGACGAACAGCGCGCCTACTACGACTGGATGGGGTACACATCAGCCATGATTTCTATCGGGTTTTCACTGATTCTGCCCGGAATTGGATATCTGCTTGGTGTGGAAATTTACTCTTTTAACGAACAGATGGGAATTCAGCTTATGGGTGGGTTTTTTGCATGGCTCTGGGTTATGCAGGCAATTCTCATCGGAGCTATTCTGATGTTTGTTAACTATTACCTGTGGATTTCCCTGAATAAGATGCCAGGGGGCGAAAGGTATTTTAAATACGTTAAATATCTGTTTATAGTAAACCTGCTGGGGTATGCCGTGTGGCTTACTCCGCACAGCATAGCGCTTAGCCTTGAGGAGGCAAGACGGATGGGAGCGTATCACCCTGTGTTGGGAAGTCTTGGCGTTATGGCCTCTAAAAACACTGCCGTTGTTGTGTCATATATGGCCACATTTTTAAGTTTTACCATATTTAAAATAAGTAACAAAGAGCCGATAGTGAGCTGGGCTAAGCTTGGGCATACCATCAGAGCTGCCGTAATAGTGCTTTCTACTGCCGCTGCCATAGCCATAGGTATTTACAGTTATATGGTAACATCTGCGGTGAGAGTGAAAGTGCTGTCTCCGATTCAGTTTGGGATATTTTTCCTCTCAATTATAATTCTCTTTGTGCTTGACACTATGATGTACAAAGGGGCGATAGTTATAGGGGAGCCCAGATGGGGCAAAATGCCGGAGCGGTCGCAGTATGCGCTTATAGGGATAACGGTAACATTTACGTGGCTTATGGCAATGATGGGCTATATGAGAAGCGGCGGGCGGCAGTTTTGGCACGTGTATGGAATCGTTAAAGACACAAGTCCGGATGCTTACTTACCGACTCATGGTTATGCAGCGGTTGTTTCCTCCATTGTCACGGTGATATTCTTTGCGCTGATAGGGCTTTTGTTTTGGAGCATTATGAAACTTGAAAAGGTAGCGGACAAGGGGGGGGCTCAAACATGAAAGGCGGTGTGTTGAAGTTATTGATAGTAGTGGTAGGGCTTAACATATTCTTTGCCTACATAGGACTATATTTCCTCCCTCAGTCTGAGTCACGCCCTCCTAAGGAGACAAAGATAGAAAAGGGGATTTCTCAGGACGATCTGATAGCAGTCGGTGAACAGATAGTTTTTAGCAAAGGACAATGTATGGTGTGCCATCCGGTTAAAACAGAGGTTGGAATGCGGGCACCTGCAATATCAACCATCGGATTTGAGATGGAAAAAAGCGCTAAAGAGAGAAATATGAAATTTGAGTCCTACGTCTTTGAAGCGCTGGTTAATCCCTCAGCATACATTCAAAAGGGATTTGAAAACATGATGCCTCCTATCCATAAGCCGCCAACATCCCTTAACGATGGAGAGCTGATAGCGGTTGCTGCATATTTACAAAGCAGAGGCGCAAAGGTATCTGTCTCCTATCCTGAGTCAGTCCCTGTGTTGAAAGAACAAATAGATATAGAAGCCAAAAAAGGAGGTAAATAATAGGAATGATGAAAATATATCCTATAATTGCTGCCATTGGGCTTTTAATAACGGTGGTTTCAGTCTTAAAGAAATCTCCCTTTTTTAATTTCCTTGGTTTGCTTACACTGATATACGGACTTTTGAAAAGCGTAGGACTTGTTACAGCTCCTTTCCCGGCTCAGGTTATGACAATGTACATGGCTATGTCTGTGTTTTCGCTGTTTATTTACTTTTCAATTCAGGAGTCAACATTTGAAGCTTTACTTGAACCGGTAAGAGCGGTCTTAGCCGATGACAACAAACTGATTTTAAGAGTGCTGATAGTGTTTATAGCCTTACCGTTGTTTGCCGGGTATTTGACTTTTGATAAGGTAAAACCTAACTATGAACCGCCCGTATCGGCAAGAATAGTACATCCTGAGCCGGTGTCCTCAATTGAATTCAGAGGAAAGCCCATTACCATTATAGGGCTTGAAAATCCTCTCAGAAAGGATGCGGCAAACATGGCTGGCAATCTTGAGGCCGGAAAGAAAATCTACTATCAGAACTGTTTTTATTGCCACGGAGACGACCTTGACGGCAGAGGGCATCTGGCGTTGGGCTTTAATCCGGTTCCGCCCCCGTTTCGGGGAACTGACACTATAGCACAGTTACCGGAGTCCTTTGTTTTTTGGCGTATAGCTAAGGGCTGGAGAGGGCTGCCTGCAGGTAGCACTCCCTGGAATTCTGCTATGCCGTCTTTTGAGGATTTCCTTACAGAGGATGAAATCTGGAAAGTGACTCTGTTTATCTATGAAGCCACGGGCAATAAGCCGAGAAGTTAACTAACACAGAAGGAGTGGGAAAATGAAGAAAATTCTTTTAACGATACTACTGACTGTGGTTTTATGCTCGGCGTGGTATTTATCAGCAAGCGCTGAGGACAGTCAGGGCAAGAAACTCTATAACGGGTGGTGCGCACAGTGCCACGGTTATGACGGCGATGCTAAGTCCTACACGGATAAGTTTTCAGTACCAAAACCCAGGGATTTCACCATGGGTACATATAAATTCAGATCAACACCGTCTGGGGATCCACCAACTGATGCAGATATTACAAAGATTGTCAGAAATGGTAACCCTGGCACATCGATGCCTCCATGGACCAGATTTACCGATGATGAGGTAAAGGCGATTGTTGCTCACGTTAAGACGTTTGCTCCGGACATATTTAAAGATGCCGGTAAGCCCATAACCATCGGGACGCCTCCAAAGGCCAGTGCTGCACTAATAGCAAAGGGCAAGGAGCTCTTTAACAAGGCCAAGTGTGTGGAGTGCCACGGCAAGGCAGGGCGTGGTAACGGAGAGAAGGGCTGGCAGGAAAACTTTAAAAACGACTGGGGCGACCCCATAACCCCTGCAAATTACACTCATCCGTGGGAGTTAAGAAATGGCTCAACCGTTGAAGACATTTACAGGACAATATCGGTAGGATTGGGCGGAACCCCTATGACCTCTTATATGGATTCACTTAAGGATGAGGACAGGTGGGCATTGGCTGTGTTTATAAAGTCGCTGCAGGAGCAGAGAAAACTGGGTGTAGCCATAAAGATTAAAAAAACCGTTGCAATTCCAGCAAAAGTTGACGATCCGGCATGGGACAGTGTTGAGTATATGGACTTGCCTATGGGTGGGCAGCTCATGTTTGAGCCACGTGATTTTACACCGCTTATCACTAATGTCAGAGTCAGAGGTTTATATTCGGATAAGGAATTTGCAATTATGGTGGAGTGGAGTGATAAAAAGCCCAACAACGGTGCTGATGGCAAACCCGCCGATACCGTTTGGATACAATTCCCACAAAAAGTAACAGAGGAGGCGGAAAAGCCCTATTTCTTCATGGGGGACAAAAAGCATCCCGTGTATCTCTGGAATTGGAAAGCCTCTGACGCTGGAAAAGTGACAGAGCAGTTGGCTAAGGGATATGACAATGTAGCGGATTTACCAAAACAGGACGTAACTGTAATAGCAGGTTATAACGACGGCCTGTACAGGGTGGTCTATAAAAGAGCACTGAAAACAGGCACTAAGGATGATTTCGAAGTACTGCCTGGCAAGTTTGTACCGTTTTCAATCGTAGCATTTGACGGACAAAATGGCGAAAGCGGCATTAAGGGGGCTGTGTCATCGTGGTATTACCTGATGCTTGAGCCAGCGACACCACTAAGAGTATATGTGTTTCCACCTCTTGTGGCGCTCTGTGTGTTTGTTGGCGGGTTGTCGCTTAGCAGGAGTTTAAGGTCTAAAAAATAATGAACGGCTTAAAGCTCATCAGCTATTTGTTAACCGTTTCATTGCTGTGTTTAGTTAGTTGTTCCAAAGGGGGGGATACAAAGTATCCTCCCCTTTCATTGGACAAAAACAGTGTATGCAGTGTATGCGCAATGCCACTTTTGGAATTCTCAGGCCCAAAGGCACAGATAATATACATAGATGGCCGACATGACTTCTTTTGTGGCACACTGGATCTGTTTACATTTTATCTGCAGCCAGACAGCCCCAAAAACATTGCCGCTATCTACGTAAACGATATGGGGAAAGAGGACTGGAGCAATCCCACAGGGCACTGGATAGATGCAAAGACGGCAGTTTTTGTTTATGGAGCTGAGGTCAGGGGCGCTATGGGTGACATACTGGTTCCATTTTCCTCTCAATTGCAAGCTAATGAATACATAGCAAAATACCGCGGTAAGCTGGTCAGTTTTAATGACGTTAACATGGAGATGTTACGCCCTTTTATGACAGAGCACCACAAAAAATAGTATATTACCAAGTAGCCTTCAATCGTCTAACTTTGGAGACACACCTCGCATGTTCCTTGCAGCCTGCCTTTGTTAGCATACCGGAAAATTGACTTTACTTTAGATTTAATCGTACAATTATTTAACCATAGGGCAGGGAGAATGTAGATATTACACCTTGAAGATAAATATTTTTAAGAGGTAGTTTTTGTGGGAGCTGATATTTTTGTAAATAAAACAGATACATCCATAAGCAAGCTTATAGGGGAATCCGAACAACAGCGTTCTGTCCTAGCGGAGCTGCAAGCCATACTTGACAATCTGCCAATCGGCATTGCCTACATAGATAAGGATTACACCATAATTAAGGTTAATAAATTCGTTTGCAAGCATGTTGGATTCTCAGAGGAGGAGCTCCCTGGCCATAAATGCTTCGACATGATTGGCGAATATGCACGCGATAACTCACGGACGGGAACAGATAAAATATGCAGTTATTGCTTGCTGGCACAGAGCGCCAAAGAAAAAAGGCTGCTGAATTACGAATTTAGATATAAAGACTTTTATATGAGAAAGACAGTAGTGCCTGAGTATGACGAAAATGGCGAATTATATCGTTTTCTTGAAATAGTTGAGGATATAACCAATGACCAATCCAGACAATTACTGGAAAGCATAGCCCATGGCATTACCGACGAGATTATGCTATTAAGCGATGATTTTAAAATCTTATGGGCTAATAATGCCACATTGAACAAACATGCCTGTACAATGAGCGAAATAGTTGGAAAGTCATGTTTTGAGATTACAAGTCATCATGCATGTTCATGTCGCACCACAAAGTATCCTTGCCCTATAATGGAATGGAACAAGACGGGCACTCTGACAACTTCGACACACATTCATACCAATTCAGACGGCACACAACTCTATGTTGAGGTCACGGGTTATCCCATTTTAGACTTAGACGGCAGAGTTTCAAAATTTGTACATTTAGCTAAAGACATTACGACACGAATCAGTATGGAGGATCAGCTAAGGGAATCTATTGCGGAAAAGGAGATATTGCTTAGGGAATTACACCATCGCTCAAAAAACAACATGACGATGATATCGAGCATCTTAGGTTTGCAGGCCATGACCATCGAAGACGAAAAGGCAAAACGCAAATTGCTGGAATGCCAGGACAGGATTAGGGCAATGTCTCTCGTTCACGAAATCCTGTACAAATCGGAAAGTTTGCAAAGCGTTAATCTCAGCGAATACCTGAAAAAGATTATACCAGCGTTAAAAGATTCTTACGATACTAAACCCGTCGATATAATAACAGAAATAGAGGATAGTATATTGCTCGATATTGATACGGCAATACCCCTGGGTATCGTCATTAACGAACTGATTACCAACGCGTACAAATATGCCTTTACCGGTTGTGATGTCAGGGAGATAGGTGTGACGGCACGTAAAGCAGATGATATTATTCACATAAGCGTAAGAGATAACGGCATTGGAATGCAAAACAAGATGGATTTCGATAAAGTCAAAACAATGGGGCTTAAGCTCATAAATATCCTGATAAAACAGATGCACGGCAGCATA
This sequence comes from Nitrospirota bacterium, assembly GCA_015233245.1. Classification (GTDB taxonomy): domain Bacteria; phylum Nitrospirota; class Thermodesulfovibrionia; order Thermodesulfovibrionales; family Magnetobacteriaceae; genus Magnetomonas. The sequence continues at coordinate 8,476 of JADFYB010000108.1, forward strand.
GAGGCAAATGTTGGCAATGGGACGGAATTTCACATAAAAATCAAACCTAGGATTTAAACAGGAGTTAGGAGTTATAAACTATGACTGTTGATGAAAGAGTAAAGCAATTAACAGAAACTCTCATTCATAACGACAACTTTGGGGATATTAACAATGCTTTTCTAGATTTAACCGAAGACCCGGAATTCCGGCTGCTTGGCAAGCCGGAGATAAACGATAAAATTAAGGAAACCGTTACAGCCGTAGCAAATGTAGTGGTAAAAAGCGCAAAAATAGATGAATTTATGTCCTTACGTGTCAGTAAATATCAATTATGGCACGGTTGTTTTTTTGTAAATAACCGGCTGGCAACTTTTTTTTATTTTGAAGAGTTCAACATGGGACTCCTTGCAATCACCAAAACAAGAAACCATACGGATCTTATCAGGATTACTCTGTCCAAACATTCACACCGTTTCCATTAAGCGAAATAGATAAGAAATAATCTGCTGCTCTCTGTCCCGGTTTCGATACGCTTATGGATAGATATTGAGTGGGGTTTCAAGATCATTTCTCAAAAATATTTGAAGCATTTGTCATGACATATTGCTATACTACATATTGTATGTGATGATTATTGTTTCCAGAGGTTTTATATTACTGATTTCCCAATTATTTTGCAATATTTTTCACTTGAGAATAATACCAGATTATGCTTAAAGCTATAACATTTATAAATCCTTTAATTTTTTCGTCTGTTTTTGCGGGTGAAACTCGCCTCCCCAATGGGGATTCTCCTGCTAATATTTTTCGGCGGAACGCCGGTTAAAAAATTCTTTATTCTGTGCAGCCACAGGTGGCAGCCCCTACACATAATGAAAAATCGCTATCAAAAAACGGGGATCAAGGGGAATCATTCCCCTTGTGGGTGAGGGTTTAAGGGAGAGGGCAAAGCCCTTTCCCTTATTCAGTTATCTTTCTTAAGCGGTATTAATCAGCACTTCGGCTATTTGAACAGCGTTTAGTGCGGCTCCTTTTCTGAGGTTATCGGAGACTACCCACATGTTAATGCCGTTTTGAATGGACT
>JADFYB010000109.1 GCA_015233245.1 Nitrospirota bacterium
ACGGTAGGGGATTCGAACCCCCGACCCCCACGTTGCGAACGTGATGCTCTCCCAACTGAGCTAACCGCCCAAACTGTAGTTCTTATTTACGTTTTAATGCTAATGCTTTAAGTACTCAGCAGCAATTCGTCTGTTTAATATAAACTCCCTCTGGTTACCATGCGAAAGTATGCCGCACCTCCGAAGCTTGCTCATTGTACGCGAAACAACCTCTCTGACTGTCCCCGTCATGGATGCTATCTCCTGATGTGTCAATGTCAGTGGTACTGTGTCTGTACCCGGGCTCTTAAGCTCGGCTAAGTTCATAATTGCCATTAAAACCCTCTTCTCGACATCCTTGAAAGTTATATTCTCCACTATTGACGATAAATGCTTCACACGCATACACAATGTCCTTAACATTTTTACTCCAAATTCTGACAAACCGCTATGAAGCATAGATGTAAAGTCATCTGCAGGTATCGCAAATACTGTCGTGTCCTCTAATGCTACTGCATTTACCATGTTCTTATTATCCGCATATATGGGCGCACAGCAAAAATGCTCGCCCATTCCCATTATTTTAATCACTATCTCTCTGCCCTCCTCTGAGTTCTTGTAAAGTTTGACAGAGCCGCTTTCCACGATGAAGAAAAACTTAACCTCATCAGATGCTAAAAAAATAAAATCGTTCTTACAATATTTTTTCAAAAATGATTTCCGCCCAATATCTTCAAGATCCTCATCCCTAATCTGTGAAAGACATGGAAGTTGCCGGAGCTGTTCTATGTTACAACCGTGCGCTTTATGTCTGCTCTTCGTACCGTTGCCCTTTACCATCTCCAACCTCCCTGTTTATGAGTTTTCTCTAACAATACTCTTATATTAACTACTATGTCTATAATCCATATCATAATTTTTAGTTAAATGCCATGTCAGATTATAGCCACCCCTGTCCCTTTGTTACCGAGCGCTTTTATTGTCACATAAAGAAACAAAAACCCTGAAACAACTGCCAATACTCCGCCTATTCCCATTAGCGACATGCTGGCTATTTTTTTGATAGTGTCAAGACCCTGCTCAACTCCGGTAACTTTTCTCTGCACATTATATCCGCCTGCCCATGCAAGCCCTGTTATGTGTATGAACTGCCCAGTGCCATACAAATACGCCTGTAGCACCCCTAACTTAGCCGGTACTCTGCTAAAACCCAACCTTGGTAAGTACATATATACAAGCCCCATGTAGGCAAGCGTTACTCCTACTATTGCACCATGATAATGGGCTGGAATTGTTACGTTTACACCGCTTATTAAATAACCGATAATCCCTCCGGCTCCAAATAAAAATATTGAATTTATAAGCGCTGCCCGTATATGTTTACTGTCAGTTCCCCCATTGTTTTTTATCAGGTTGTAAACTATAATTAACGCTAAAACTACAACTGAATAACCAACACCCCACTCCATTAGCTCAGTAAATGCCTGTCTGAACTCAACTGTTTCCACTGACGTCGTAGCGAAAATGTAAGGGCCTCCAAGAGAACCTGCAAAAAGTGCCAAAAATAGCGAGGCAAACAACCAAGGTGAAGATTTATGAAAATCTATACCACTTTCCACAGCCAACAGCACCCACGCTATAAGCATAAGCAGTGTGTGCATAAACTGAAGTGTATGCCCACCCCCCCAAAACAATATCTCGTAGTACCGCGTTTCAGCTAAATTGACAGGTATTTTAAAATACGTGTAAACTATCTCAAGTATTGACATAAGCCCTATGATGGCTGCAAGCCTTAGTCCCAGATGGAGCGCTGCATCAAGGCTTTTAAATGCTCCCTCCACCCTTATTACAATCAAACTTCTCAAAGAGAGAATAAAAAACCCAAGTAAAAATAATGCAATGCCAACCAAAAACACCCTGTCATTTAAAACCGGCACGTAGTTATTTATAAGCGGATGACTTGCTCCTAAAAAGGGACTAAGCGCCACTATTAAAGTCCCCAACGCACTAACAATCAATGACACTACCCCAACCCTTAACAGCCTCTCGCCACCATAAACACTCCACAACACCCCTGCAAAAGCAACAAACCAAATCAACACCGATAAGTCCACATGCACGACAAGCGCCACCCTGAAATCCTTAATCAAAGGGAAAATGTTTTGTATGTAGGGAGTTCTTGAAAACACCAAAATTATCGACAGCAACCCTGCAAGAACAAGACTTGTTATGCCAAGATACAGCCAACCCCTAACAAGTGATACACGGCTTACGCTCACTTTCTACCCCCATTTATATTTAATAAAAAGCTGGATTCCTGCTTTCTCAGGAATCCAGCCCATTCATTACTCAATAAGCTATATCAATGACCCTTTTTAACATCACCCTCAGGTTTACCATACTCATATGGTCCTTCGGTTATGACGGGGATTTCCTCAAAATTATAAAATGGTGGTGGTGAGGGTATCTGCCACTCAAGGGATTTTGAATTCCAGGGGTTAGCTGGGGCCTTCGGGCCACTTATCGCTGACTTCAAAATGTTAAATATAGTCAGCAAAAACCCGAGAATCGCTATGAAAGAAAATATTGCTGCTATTCTCATCTCACCCGCGTACCTTATCGGCACTTTCCAGTACCTACGTGGGATGCCTTCAATACCAAGGTGGAACTGCGGAAGGAATGCTATCATAGCGCCAATTAACGTAAGCCAGAAAGCAAACTTTCCAAGAGACTCGTTGTACATCTTACCGGTAACTTTTGGAAACCAGTAGTAAATTCCGCCTATACACAGCATGGACATGCTGATTGCCAAAACATAATGGAAGTGGGCGACTACCCAATGGGTGTCATGGACGTGAATGTCAAACCCTACTGAGCCGTTTGCTATACCGGTTACACCGCCTATGGTAAAAAGCGATATAAAACCAAGCGCATGAAGCATCGGTGTTTTGAGGTCAATTGAGCCCTTATGAAGAGTAGCCAGCCAGTTAAAAGTCTTTATTCCCGTTGGAACTCCTATCAGAATCGTTGCCCACATAAATAGCACTCTTGACCAGTTCTCTGTGCTGGCAACATACAGATGATGTACCCAGGTTTCAAACCCAAGCACAGTTATAACCATAATTGCAGCAGCCATGCTTGTGTACCCATAGACCTTCTTCTGTGAAAATGTTGATATAATATCCGACACTATTCCAAATACCGGCAGTGCAACAACATAAACTGCAGGATGGGCATAGAACCAGAAAAGATGCTCATAGAGAATAGGAGAGCCACCCTTAAAGGCATCGTAGAACGATGTGCCAAGGTATTTGTCAAATAGCAAAAGCGTAACGCCCGCCGCAAGCACAGGAACTCCTACCAACTGAATTATAAAGGCGCCAAAGATGCCCCATACTGTAAGGTTTAACCTGCCCCAGGTCATTCCGGGCGCTCTTAAGGTTACTATTGTCGTGATGAAATTAACTGCACCTGCTATGCTGGAGGCTCCAAGCAGATGGACAGCAAAGACATAGAATGCGATGTTTGCCGTCGTCTTTATTGAATACGGGGGGTAGGCCCACCATCCGGTGTCAAGCCTGCCAGGCATAACAAGAGCAAGCACCGCTATAAGCCCGGAGCCTACATAGAGCCAATAACTTAAAGCATTCAACCTGGGAAATGCCACATCATGGGCCCCTATCATAAGAGGCACAAGGTAGTTAGCAAAAAAACCAAGTAAAATCGGTATCATCCAGAAAAGCACCATAGCAGCCCCGTGAATTGTAAAGGCCACGTTGTAAAGCTGCGGCCCGATAATCACCTGCCGGCTCATATCCATATTCTCTATCCTCATGACAGTTGCAAGCAGTAGTCCAACGACAAAAAAGATCATTGCAGTCACAAGATACATAACGCCTATTTTTTTATGATCCGTTGTGAATATCCACGATTTAAATCCCTTCGGCTCATTCATTATCTATTAACCTCCTCTTAATTTTTTCTTACTTAAGTGTCTTTACATATGCCACTATGGCGTTAAGGTCTGTATCCATCACGTTGTTAGGCTGCATCATAAGCTGGTAGTCTTTAGCAACCTTTTCCTTTGGATTCTTTACCTTTTCCTTTATAAACGCCTCATCTACAACAACTTCTGTGCCGTCGGTAAGTGCGGTCTTGTTGCCAAAAAGCCCTTTAACGGTAGGGCCTATGCTCTTATCGCCAGTTACGGAATGGCACCCGATACAACCAAGAGATTCAAAAAGTTTCTTGCCTTGTTCCTCAGGCGGCAGCGAGGCAGCGGCCTCTGACGTGTTTTGCTTTACCCACGCATCATAATCCTCTTTTTTAAGCACAGTAACTTTGGCAAGCATCTGAGAGTGCCCTGTTCCACAGTACTGAGAACAAAACACCTCATAAGTGCCTGGGTCCTTAGCATTAAACCAAAGGTATGTTTCACGTCCCGGCACCATATCCTCTCGTACCCTGAACTGCGGAACTGCAAAACTGTGAATAACGTCCTTACTGGTAAGGTTCAGCTTCACAGGACCTACAGGTACCCTTAGTTCGTTTACAGTTCTGATTCCCTCAGGAGAGATCATCTCATAGGAAAATTGTTGAGCTATTACCTTAGCCTCGAAACAATCTTTTGGCACGGTTCTGTAGTCGTTAAAAAGAGCCCACGAATGCACTCCGATAAGCGCTATTAATATGAGAGGAATAACGGTCCACGTCACTTCAAGTCCCACGTTGCCCTCAATATAGGCTCCAACCTCATTGCCCTTCCTTCTTCTGTACTTGATAACGAAGTAGAGCAAAGGAATGGTTACAACAAGGTAAACAAAGACCGAAATTACCATTAACAGAATAAAATGCGCATCCCAACCTTTTGCCGGATCAGGAATTCTTTCTTTTGCCATTGCAGCCGCAGGCAACACAAACAAAGCAAGTTGTGCGGCAATTAACATAATGACCCTATTCATCTTCAACCCTCCTTCAAAATTTAACGGCTTATTATAAGCCCTTTCTTTTTTTTCAGATTTCTGGAAAACAAAAACACGATAAGCCCTGTAAGTGCCCCAAGCAAAAACCCAACAGAGGCAAACACCACAGGCAGGTTAAGGCGGTACCCCTTGCTGTTAGGATCGTACATGTAACAGGCAAGAGCAAATGTGTTAATCAGCGGAAATTTCCCAACCTTACCCTTTGCCGATTCAATCAGAGCAATCTTAACATCAAACGCTGACGGGTAAAGGCCAAAGAGGTACCTTGTTATTTTACGATCCGGTGATAGAAAGATATAGACATTTGGGTGAACAAAGAGCCTATCCTCTGCCGAAAAGAAAAACCTGTAACCAATGGCACCTGTCAGAGCCTTAATGTCACGCTCTGTGCTTACAGCAAAAATCCACTTTTCAAAATCAGGTGGAACTTCGCCTTTCATTTTTATTTCAAGATTTTTGCGGAATTGGGCGGCTAAGACGGTGTTCTCTGTGTGGTCAAAACTCACTGTGATAACGTTGTAGTCTTTTCCAAGCCGCAGATTAACCTTTGACAATGCTGTGCTTAATCCCTCGTTCAAAATCGGGCATGATTGGTAACACCTGTAATAAACGACAGAGAGAATCAGAGGCTTTCCCGCAAAATCAGACAGTTTAAACTGCTTTGCATTTTCATCGGTAAACGATATATCGGGGACACTTTTTCCCAAATAATCGTCCTCGTTAATCAATAGCGACTGAGAATCAAAAGACGACCTGCCAGTGCCTGGCACAAATGACTCTACTGGTGCCGCTATTAATAGCAACAAAATCAAAAAGAATATACGCATACAGGCTATTATTGCCCGAGTTTAACGTACGGAATTACGTATATCAACGAAACAACCAATAACCAGACCACATCAACAAAGTGCCAGTACAAACCGGTTACAGTTGCAAAAACATGCCTGTTTTTTGACATTTTCCCTTGCTTTACCATCAATAAGACAAACAACTGCATGATCAAGCCTACGATAACGTGAGAACCGTGAAGGCCTGTTATGAGAAAGAAAAACATTCCGTATGAATTTGTAGAGACTGTAAAACCATCGGAGATTAAGTGATGCCATTCATATGCCATACACAGTACAAAAGCCAAGCCCAAAACGGAGGTTAACATAAGCCACGCGGAGGTGCCTCCTGCGCTGCCTTTCTCAAGCTGTGACTCAGCATTATGTATGGTGGCAGAAGAGGTTAAAAGAAAAACAGTCATCACAACAGCAAGTCCAATTGGAGGCACACCTGCAGGTGTATTGGCTGGCGGCCATACCCCAGCTGGCAGCAGAGTGTATAAGTATCCAGCGAACAGTCCTCCAAAAAGGGCCACCTCAGAACATATGAATATAATTATAGCTATCTTGCTTATAGAGGTCTCGCCTTTTTTGGCATGAACCTGATTAAGCCAGCCAAAAAGACCAACCAGAACAACGACCAGAGCTATCCCCGCTACAAGGAGCCCCAGATGTGACATTCCCCATGAAAAAGCAAGCATAAACGAAATAGGTAATAGGAAACTACCTACGGCCGTAACAAAAGGCCAAGCACTTAACTCTACCTCGTGATGAATACCACCTGACACATGCATGCCGCCATGCGCAACGTTTTCCATTTGCAATCCCTCCATTTTTAAACACAATTTTGTAATACCCCGTAAAGGAGCATTTTTTCTTACTTTAGTAAGCCCAACATGCGAAACCGGCAACCTGTGTCAGGGTCTCCCCGACCTTTTGCCGATTTTTATTCCTATAATACTTAAGTCACAATAAATTTATATGATTTTGCCCATATTTGTCAAGAGTTTAACCTGGCTTATGCAAATTTTTCGAAATACTTATGAACTTAATTTAGATATATCAGTAAGTTAAGGATATAATCAGAAAGCATGGTTTACCGCACTGTATGGGGGTTGCTACCCCCCAAAAGTCCGGTTTTTTTATTAGCAGAGGGTTACTACAAAGTCAATTACATTTTATAAAAAAAACTAAAATAGATCTTTTTTACCGCCGCAGACTTCTATTAAGTGTGCAGCAGCATTTGCAACTTTCTGTGCAAAGGTTTCATTCTTACAGTGAAATATAGCATTCATGAGCATTGACTCCTCTTTCTTATACTTGCCCTCGGAATCATAATGCTCTTTAAACATAGTTATCTTTTTCTGCTCATCTTTTGAATTCAATTGAACTCCTGAGTTAACAAAGCCTGTGTAAAGTACACGGTTTGGATCAAAACCCAGTCTGATAACTAACGGGTCCATATCAGCCAAAGGTATTGTTATCTTAATTTTTTGTGTATCCTTTTGTCCAAAGTTCCCGTATGTTTGCAAAATCACCAGATTACATCCCTCAAGATACACTCTGTCAACAATTTTATCGTCCATATATTTCAGATTATCACATCTTTCCTGTATAAACGCAATTGTCTCTTCTTTACTTGGCCCAGACTTGCCAGAATCCTTGAAATCTTTTGTAACAGATTCTGAATTTGGAATAGGCTGAGCTTGCGACTCGCCTGTATTGATACCTGCGTACCCCATAGACGCATAAAAAAACACCGCCAAAATAGTTACTGCTAAAAATAGCAGATTCATTTTTTTCACTGCTGACAGATACTGATGCTTTCTCATTGATACTCCTCCGAACATAAGTTTTTTCCTCCTGTTTTGTGTTTAAAGTCACCATTTATACTTAGGCCCTATACAGTGCCCTGCCAGTACATTAATCACAATACATCTTAGATAAATGACATTGCGTCATAAACCGAAATATTCTATCAGTGACAGCACTTCTTTGTCAAGATGTCAGCCAAGCCTGATTATCTCTGCCTCCAGTGAATTCGTATCCAAAACGGCCACGGTAGAGCTGCCATGAAGCCAGCCACATAACTCCCCTGGGTTTAGCGCAAGCGTGCCTCCTGTCATTTCCTTCAGTGCTGCGTGTGTATGTCCGAATATGACAATATCATAGAGACCCGAAGTTGTAAGCGCTTTAACCAGAAAATGCTCATGAATCATGACCACTTTTTTCCCATCAAGCATAAATTCATAAGGCTGTTTAAAAATTCTGCCGGCAGAGTGTTTGTTTAACAGATATATATCGCCGTCATTGTTGCCAAATATACCGGTAAACTCAGCCTCTAAATCTCTAAGTACCCTGAAGGTGAAGCCGGATGTAAAATCCCCAGCATGTAAAACCTTTGATACACCTCTTTTATTAAACACTGTAACGGCACGCCTGAGATTATCCATATTATCATGAGAATCACTCATTATTCCAACAAGCATACGATTTTCCTGAGAATGTCCTTTTTAAAAGGTAACTTTAATTTTTTGCTCTACACTCTTATCATCACGTTTTGGAAGGGTAACTGTCAGAACACCGTCAATAAGAGTTGCATTGATGTTACCGAAGTCAACCGTGTCGGGGAGCAAAAAGGAGCGCATAAACCTACCAAAGTTCCGCTCCATACAGTGGTAAAATTCCTTACCGGCATCTGTGTCTGGTTTTCTCTGTCCCTTTACTATGAGCACGTTGTCCTCCGTACTTATAGACACATCCTCCTCATCGACAGCCGGAATATCGGCTTTGACAAGAAACTCTTTCTCAGTTTCATATATATCGAAAGGTGGACTCCATGCGCATGACTGTTGGGCTAGTGCGTCGCCATCGGTGCTGTGAAACAGTTTCTTTACCCGTTCGTGAATAGACATGAACTCCTCCATGTCATCCCAATATTTTCCGCCCATTTATAAACACCCCCTGTCAGCCGTCATTGATAATTCTCACTGTCAAACGATCCACCTTTTATATGGTATCATGTATAACCTTTAATTTTCAATGTGCTATAATACAACTCAGAGCTTGAAAGAGAGTGAAGTACGCTATTATAAAATTAATTATCAGGGAGGAGTTAAGATGAGCGAATTAATGGAGGAGGTCAACCAGCGTACAAATCTTGCCGCATCTAACCAGATGGAGATGCTGACGTTTTTTTATCAGATGGACAGCTCTACGGAATAAACGTATTTAAGATAATAGAGGTAATAGAATGTCCGTCAAAAATCACTAAGATGCCAAATTCTCACCCCTCTGTAAAGGGGACAATTAACTTCAGAGGGAAAGCCATAACTACAATAGACTTGTCGGATGCATTGGGAATGGGCAGATATGATTACAAAGCCACTATAAGCTATGTAATAATATGTGAGTACAACCAAAGCGTGCACGGTTTTTTAATTAAAGAACCTAACGCTCTCATAAACAAAAGCTGGTCAGATATTAAAAGTCCCTCCTCGGTAATGGGAAAATCGGCCTACCTCACAGCCCTCACATATATTGAAGAGGACAAGGCGGTTCAGATTCTTGACATAGAGAAAATTCTTGGTGAAATAATTGGTATTGATGACAAAATTTCAGATAAAGTCAAAGAGGAACTTATTGAGGACACAGTTAACTTTAAGGACTACCACGTGCTCGTTGTTGACGACTCAAGGGCGGCAAGGACCATGGT
>JADFYB010000110.1 GCA_015233245.1 Nitrospirota bacterium
CCAACCACCATCTTAAAAACAACCTTTGGACATACGGCTGCACACTTGCCGCAGCCATCACAGTTATCATAGGTTATCGTTACCGTGTATTTGGATCTTTTCATACTGTAGTACTAACGATGGGACACTACTTTATAACTCTATTTTAAACTCTGCACCACCATCTATATTTTTGCACGAAATACTGCCGCCCATACCTTCAATTATGGTTTTGCTCATGTATAAACCAATACCAGTGCCTTGATCATCCGATTTGGTTGTAAAATAGGGGTCAAATATTTTTTCAATTATTTCCTCAGGAATACCGCCGCCATTGTCTCTGACTGTCACTGCAGTCTTACCGCCATCTTTTGAAAGACAAATCCGAATCTCACCTTTTTTCTCCCTGCCCAAAATATTTTTTTCCCACATTGACCATATAGCATCCCGAGAGTTGTTGATCAAATTTAAAATCACATGTCTAAATTCATTTGCGTGTCCATTTATTATGTAACTGTCAGAGGGTCTGCCCTTGTCAAGAGTGACAAATATATTTGATTTGCTCAACATATCGCCAAACATGAATAATACATCTTCTATTGTGTCTTTTAGATCGAACTCATCAACAACTTTTGATGGTTTTAGAAAATCCCTGAAATCGTAAATGGTTTTAGACATATAGTCTATTCTATCCAAAATGATAGCAACTGTTTCATCAACATATTCCTTAGTTATCTCTCCAAATTTATATGAATCCTTTATTCCCTGTGCAAGTGCAGAAATAGCGGTTAGCGGTTGTTTCCACTGATGAGCTATGGCGCCAATCATCTCACCAATTGCCGCTAGCTTAGATTGTTGAGCTAAAAGCCGTCCCTCTTGTTCTCGTAAAGATATCTCCTCTTTAATCTTCTGCTCCAGTGTATTGTTGAGAGAGTGTATTTCCTCCTCTTTGGTTATTCTCTCTGTTATGTCTTTAGATACATGAACAAACTTATCCACCTCTCCAAAAGCATTTACAATTGGATACACAACAACTTCAACATAAATTTCTTTACCGCTTATACTGTCATAATGGACATGAGTAACTGGTGTTGGTTTCCCTTGCCGGTAATATTCCATGACAGGACACGGAGTATCCGGCAATTGGCACGGTGTTCCGGTTTGATGAGTCAGTTCATGGCAATACATTCCTATTGGTTGAAGTGTTTTATCCATAGTTGCTTTTCGCGCAGCATCATTTGCCCATAGTATCTTATAATCTTTTGTGATAAGGACTATTTCATCTGTTATACCGTTAGCAACCGTTTCCATAAGTAGCTTTGCCAGAGAAAGGTCATTTAAAGAATTTTGCAGTTGTCCTTCTAGTTTCTTGCTTAAAACTATTTCATCTTCTAACTTTTCCTTAAATTCTTTCAGTTTTTTTTCCATACCATGTCTGTATATCGCTATTTCTATATTAGACTGCAGTTCTTTGTTGTTGAAAGGCTTTATTATGTAGCCAAAAGGTTGAGTCACTTTAGCCCGTTCCACCGTTTTCATATCCGCATGAGCAGTAAGATACACTATTGGAATGTCTGCTTGTGACCTTATTTCATAAGCTGTTTCAATACCATCCAGTTTCCCATGCAGTCTTATATCCATAAGAATTAAGTCCGGCATATCCTTCAGTGCCCGTTCTATAGCCGCATCTCCGTCCATCTCATGCGAGGTTACTGTATAACCTAAGCTTTCCAGCATTTCCGTTGTGTATGCACCGGTTATCCCATCATCTTCAACTATCATTATCCGCGCATTGTGCTCCATAAGTTCCTCATTTGATGTTACTGATATCATATTATCCAATCATCTGATTTTTTAAATACAATTGTAACCGTTGTCCCGTTTGTTCTTTTAAGTTCTATAGTGCCTTTGAGTTGTCTGACAAGTATAGAGACTATGTTCAGTCCCAGGGTTTTGCTTTTTTCGATGTCTGTGCTCTCGGGAATCCCTGAGCCATTATCGCTTATGGTTAATATGAAATTATCTTCAAACACCCTCAGCGAGATTTTAATTTCACAACCATCTCTTTTGTCTTTAAAAGCATGTTTTAAAGAATTAGTTAGGAGTTCATTTAATATTAACCCACAAGGCGTAGCTACATCCACGCTAACAGTTATATTTTGGGGAATATCTAATTTTAAACTAATCATACTCGTCTCTGCGCATAATGAAGCAATAATATCGCTTGAAAGACTTGATACATAATTATTGAAATCAACCTCAACAAAATTTTCTGACTTATAGAGTTTTTCATGAATTAAAGAAATAGCCAGTACCCTGTTTTGGCTCTCTATAAACATCTCTCTGTAAGTTTCCTCCTTGATATATTTAAGCTGAAGTCCTAAAAGAGCTGTAATAAGCTGCAGATTGTTTTTTACCCGATGATGCAGCTCCCTTAGCAGTAACTTTTTTTCTAAAAGAGAGGCTTTTAATTTCTCCTCAATATCTTTACGTTTCGTTATCTCATTCTGAAGAGCAAGATTATACTCTTGAAGCTGAAGTGTTCTTTCTTTAACTTTTGCCTCAAGCTCCTCATTAAGTTTTTTGGTTTTCATGTTCATATTCCCTCTCTCAAGCCATACCTAAGTTTCTGCCAAATAACTAAAAGCTGTTAAAAGCACGTTTATCCTTACAACTGACATAGCGTTTACAGACCATTACCGTGCTCACTAAGAGTTGAGTACCTCATATTACAAAATATATACTCATTCATTGAAAAAGTCAAGCGATATTTTTTATACCGTGTTATGTTAAAATGATAGAGCTATTTTACGAGAGACAGAAAATTTATGAAGCTTTCAGAACAACAGTACCTGAAAAAAACCGTTTGCTCCTGGTTAGGGATTGACGATAATGATGACGTCCCCACTATGCCCCCAAATCTTGCCAGATTGTTTTTAAGAAAAGAAGAGTATGAAAGCTCACAGAGAGACCAGTGGAATCTGTGGGAACACTCGTATTCAGAAAACTACAAGAGCGGAAAACTCTGGGTACCAGATGTTAATTACTGGTTAAAGGAAACTCTCAAAACCAGTATCCCTTTATGGCCGCACGGTTACAGTTTTGCCATTTGTCTTACACATGATGTTGATTTCATAAGCAAAGAAACCACTTTTAACCAAAAACTCAGGGAACTTACGGTAAATATGCAGAATACGGATTCCACACTGCCTGAAAAAATGAAAGCATCCGCTCTCTCTTTGGGTAAGCTCTTTGTCCATAAGTCTCCGTCTTATCCATCCGTGGCAGATTCAATTGAACATTATTTAAGCATTGAAAAAAAGTACAAACTGAGTTCATCGTTTTTTTTTACGGCATATCCACTTAAAAAAATCCACAAATACGACTGTTTTTACGCATTAGAAGACAAATGTACATTTAGGGGCAAAAAGGTTACCACTCTTGATATGATAAAAGAAATGAAGGATGACGGGATTGACATAGGGCTTCACGGAAGTTACCTTTCCGCTTTAGATGTGGATGTCTTGAAAGAGCAAAAACATTATCTTGAAAAATCACTTGGATTTGAATTAACCTCAACACGCCAACACTGGCTTAATTATGATATTGAAAAAACTCCACATATACAGCACGAGGCGGGCTTTTTGGCAGATACGACGTTAGGGTTTAACAGAAACATTGGATTTAGAAGCGGCACAGCACTGCCTTATTACCACTATGATGTTAAAAATGCAGAGCTTGTTCCCATACTTCAGGTACCTCTTGCCTTTCAGGACTTTGCCCTGACAAACGCAAACTCTCTGGAGTATGGATTAGGGATGGCAAAAGAAGTAGTGAAAACTATCCTTGACAGGATTATAGAGACACATGGCTGCGCCTCTATATCTTTTCATCCGGCAGGTGAACCCATACACTTTGAAATTTACGATTTTATACTGAATTACTGTACGTTAAAAGGCGGATGGCTGGCCTCGCTTACGGAAATTTATTTGTGGTGGCAAAAGCGTTTAAAAAATCTAAATATTTCTTTTTAAATACTGGGAAAATATGGAACTAAAATATAAAGATGTGCTTAAAGCCCTGCCTGATTTGAGAAAAAATATCACAGACAAAAAATACTACGTAAAAATACTTTCCAATATTACCTTAACCTTATTAGGTGAGGCAGTTGAATACGCTTTACGAACCGAGGGAATAAACGCCAATATTTCAACTGGAAATTTTGATAACATAGTACAGGAAAGTGTAAACGTTAAAGATTATGATTGCGTAATCGTATTTTGTGAGCTTGCCAATTTAGTTGACAGCCTTTACTACAGAGCGGAACTTTTGGAAAAGCCGGAAATAGATTCACTCATCACTAAAACAGTTAACGATATGGATTTTATTTTTAATAACCTAACAGAAATTCCGTTGGTTTTATTTAGCGCTTTTTCATCGCTGCCTTTTGCTCTTTCCGCCACTGTTGAGAGTAAATACGAGATGATGGGCAGAAAATTAAATGAATACATTTTTCAGAGCACTGCTAAAAACGTAAAAATTATTGATATTAATAAAATCATAGCGGCTCTTTCAGTTGAAAACAGTGTTGATTACAGATTTTTTTATTCGTCGCGGTCTCTTTACACATTTGAATTCCATAGGCTCTATGCCTGCGCCATAGCGCCCGTAATCATGTCAGTAACAGGGAAAGCGAAAAAGGTTTTAGTGTTAGACTGTGACAACACCCTTTGGAAAGGAACAGTGGGTGAGGACGGTTTAAAAAAAATCGAAATGTCCCCCAATACAACTGAGGGATTAATCTTTACAGAGGTGCAGCACATAGCTCTTTCTCTGATGAAAAAAGGAGTTCTTCTGTGCGTTTGCTCAAAAAATAATCCCGATGACGTAGATGAAATCCTGCAAACCCATCCTGATATGATTTTAAGGAGTGAACACTTTGCCATTAAAAAAATTAACTGGACTGATAAGGTTACAAATCTTAAAGAGATAGCTTCTGAGCTTAATGTCTCAGCGGAGAGTATTGTATATGTGGATGACTCACAATTTGAGATTGGTTTAGTTAACCAGTTTTTGCCAGAGATTAAAACAGTTCTTGTTCCGGAAAATATCTATGAATATCCCCAGGTTATGAAAAAAATATCAGAATTATTTTACATTTCCGGCCACTCAAAAGAAGATGAAAAAAGAACAAAACTCTATAGTGATCAAAAAATGAGAAATGAAGAGAAACTTAAATATGATAAAATTGATGACTATCTCAGCTCTCTTGGCCTTAAACTTAACATCACTGTAAATGAAAAAACTCTGATACCACGTATGTCTCAGCTTACCCAAAAGACAAATCAATTTAACCTTACCACAAAAAGATACACCGAGGCAGAGATAGAGAAGTTTATCGATACCGGCTATTTTCTTTTTTGCTTCAGTGCATCTGACCGGTTTGGCGATTATGGAGTTACGGGGCTTTCTATCATAAGCCCGGGGGATACCGCCCTGATAGACACATTTCTTATGAGTTGCCGCGTGATAGGGAGAGAGCTGGAATTTGTTTTTTTTAATGAAATAGTCCATAATTTAAGAAAACATAATGTCAGAGAAGTAGAGGCACAGTATGTGAGGACAGGGAAAAACGAGCAGGTTAGTAATTTCTATGACTCACTGCATTTTATAAAAACCTCGGAGGACGCAAATGTGAAGAATTATCACCTTAATCTAAAGGTTTTTGAGGATATACAAATAGATTATATAGAAGTGGGTTCAGATGGAAAATAGGATTAAAGAAGTAATGGCAATAGTGCTGCAAATTAGTGAGTCGGAAATTAACGACAAAACCTCGATGAAAACCCTTACTCACTGGGATTCCATAAATCACATAAGTCTCATAACTGCGCTTGAACAGGAATTCACTGTCAGATTTAACTACACTGAAATGGCTGCCATGGTTAGTTATCCGATAATTAGAGAAACCGTCATGAAAAAGCTAAAACCCGCTTAGAATGAGAGCACCTCTTAAAATTATCATCAGGGAGAGATTAAAAGAGATTGCCCTTAAGAGATTAAATGCCAGAAACCCAAAGGAGCTTTTAAGGTACCCGCTTGTCAGATTTCAAAAAGCATTTTGTCCGAAATTCTCACTCCCGGAACTTATGGATGTGCTCAGAGTGCTTGGGCTTAAAAAAAACATGACTGTTTTTATCCATAGCAGTTGGAACAGTTTTTTTAATTTTACGTCCTCTCCGGTTGAACTTCTGGAGGCACTGATTGAGGAGATATCTCCTGATGGTACGCTTATGATGCCGGCGTATCCACGGCAGGATGTCAATTATTTTGATGTTTTGACAACCCCCTCATATGCAGGGCTTCTGACTGAGTTATTCCGTCGCTATCCCGGAGTTAAGAGAAGTGTTAACATTGACCACTCGGTTTGTGCGCTTGGGCCAAATGCGGATTATCTCCTTAATGACCATCACAGGTCGGAAACCTCATGGGATGAATTTTCACCTTACTATCGAATCGGAAACATTGACAATGCTGTCATTATGGGGCTGGGTGTCGGAAAAAATCTGGAGATCTGTACGTCCTTACACTGCGTGGAAAGCATTTTAAGAAAGGAAATATACTACTACAGCCTGATTTTCCCCACCTCTGTCACCTACACATACAGAGACACAGATGGTAACGAGGACACTCACACATTTCTTAAACGGACAGGAAATATGGATACTAAAAAACTTGCCATACATATGGATAAAACATACTTTAAGGAAACAAAACTGTCAAACCTTGATATTTACTCAATTGATGCCGGATATGTGATTAAAAGGGCTATAGAGCTGGGACGGGCCGGCATTACTCAATATACATACCCTGTGCCAGATAAAAAGCTGTTTTATAAAATTTGAGGCCCTGCAGCCATTCAATGCCCGCAAGTTAATGCTCATAAAAATATAACTGGCCAATAATATATTGAAAAACCATTTTATAGTATGCTACAATAATTGTAGTGGACTTTATGTTTGAGCATTTATCTTTTGATAAGTTAAACTCTAAGCAGGGTGAAGCCATTGAACACATGGAGTCTCCAATAATTGTGCTTGCTGGTGCCGGAAGCGGTAAGACCCAGCTTATAACCCACAAGTACAGTCACCTCTATAAGAAAGACAAATCAAAGTACGAAAACATGCTTACCATTGCCTTTTCCATTAAAGCAGCCAGCGAGATGAAAAGCAGGATATCGTATATCATCTCTGAGGATTTGGAGGATGCGTGGATAGGGACTTTTTATTCCCAGTGCAGCAGGATTTTGAGGCAGGAGGGGGCAAAAGTCTCCGTAAACAACGATTTTATCATATATGACAACGATGACCAGAGCAGGCTGATACGGCATATACTGAGTGAGATGAAGCTCTATGAGGCTCTCTACAAAGGGGTGCTTTCTAAGATTAGCTGTTTTAAATCCTCTCTGATAATGCCTGATGATTTGCTTTCCTCTTCAAGCAGCTTTGATTTTGATGAAAAAATTATCAAGGTATATGTCCGGTACCAGGACGAGATGGAAAAGTCCGGAGCGCTTGATCAGGACGATTTAATAATTTATACGATAAAACTGTTTGAGGAAAACCCTGATATTTTGGAAAAGTACACAGACCTGTTTAATTATATTTTAGTTGATGAGTTTCAGGATTCAAGTTATTCACAGTATTATTTGTTAAAAATATTGTCGGAGAAAAACAGGAATATTCTTGTTGCAGGTGATGATGACCAGAGCACATATAAGTATAAGGGGCTTGAGAGCGAAAACGTTCTAAGCAGATTTGAAAAAGATTTCCCCGATGCGATGTCTATTAATCTTGAGCAGGCGTATCGCTTTACGCGAAACATTCTTGACGTATCGCATAGCATAATAGCAAAAAACAGAAACAGAAAAACAAAACCCCTTTGGACAGACAAAGCTGCCGGTGAAAAGGTCTGCCACTACTGGTTCATCTCAGAGGAGGATGAGGCTAAATATATAGCTAAAAACATAAAAGACCTCTACCTTAAGGGAACGTATGTATATGGAGATATAGCGATTCTCTACAGGGTGCCGCTTCAGTCAAGGGTAATAGAGGAGGCGCTGAAAGACGAGAGAATTCCTTTTCGCGTGTTTGGCTGTACTAACTTTTACCAGAAAAAGGAAATCAAAGACGTCATATCGTATTTGAGACTGATTGTAAACTCCTATGATAACGTAAGCATAAGAAGAATAATAAATCTGCCAGCCCGCTCAATTTCTGCAAACACAATCTCTAAACTTGAACAGGAGGCAAAGAAAGAGGGAGTAAGCCTCTACGTTGCCATGCAAAACGTATGTAACAACAAGGGGCTTACGGTGCAGGTTAAGGAAAAACTAAAGAGCTTTGTTTCACTCCTTGATACGCTTTCAAGCTCTGATGTTAAAACCGTATCGGATGGCATAAAGCTGATTGGGACACTGACTGGTTACATAGAGATTTTGGATGAAAATGAGTTAAGCGAAATAACCGAATTAATGTTTGCTAACGGTAATATGCTGCTTCGGGAGTTTCTTGATATGGTGGCTATATCAACAACAAACACCTGTGATGCGTCTAACACTAATGCCATCACTCTGACAACGCTTCACAATGTTAAAGGAATGGAGTTTCCGGTGGTGTTTATAACCGGCCTTGAAGACGGATTGATACCATATTTTAAGGCTACAGGGACTGAGGATGAGCTTGATGAGGAGAGGCGGCTTTTCTATCTGGGGATGACACGGGCAAAGGATGTTTTGTTTATGACAGGGGCACGCAGACGGAGGCTTTATGCTAAGTTTCAGGAACAGGAGCCCTCGCGTTTTTTAAAAGACATACCTAAGGACTGCTGCTTATGGCTTGAGAAAAATGCAATTCCAACAAACAACTCAGCACGCTCTCAGGAGGGCAAGAAAGAACCGGTAGTGTTTCCGTACAATTCCGGCTGCAGGGTGAAGCATCCCAAGTGGGGAGTTGGGGTAGTGAGGGACTGTTACGGCGAGGATGACGATGTAAAAGTAACGGTAAATTTCCCAAACGTTGGAATAAAAAGATTAGCCCTTAAGTTTGCTAATTTAGAAAAGATATAAAAGGAGCACATGAGCGTAACAACTGATGACGTAAAGTACATCGCGGCTCTATCAAGGTTGAAGGTAGATGCTTCAGAGCTTGAAACGTTTGGTAAGCAGCTAAGCGATATTTTGCTCTATGTTGAAAAGCTAAGCGAGCTTAACACAGACGGGGTAGAACCAACCTCACACGTAATCCCCGTCATGAATGTATTTAGGGAGGACATAGAACGGGATTCACTTGCCATAGAAGATGCCCTTTCAAATGCGCCGGAAAGAGCCGGTAATTTCTACAAAGTGCCTAAGATTATAGAGTAAATTGGCAGTAACTAGTCGCCATTTTGTTATAATACCGTAACCTTTATGTATTCTACACTTTTATCATTTACCCT
>JADFYB010000111.1 GCA_015233245.1 Nitrospirota bacterium
CTGTAACCTTTTATTGCTCCGTCTTTAATCTCATCAATTATCATATCTTTGGATATGTTCACTGCAAAGAAAATGTTCAATACAACACCGATAGTTGTAAAGACAAGTATCGGTACCAGTGTCTTTGAAGTTATAGACCAGTTTTTAAACATTGTTTATATCCCTCCGTTTCACTTAAAATAACAACATTAAATTTCTTAATCCGCCTACCACCTCCACACCTTGTCGTATTATACAACAAATTATTTTTTTTTTAATCAAATTATAAATGCTCAGAATAAATCAGAGAAACTCGGATTTATTATATCTGAAATATCACTGTTGACATCAATGTACTGATAAGATTATTATCAGTCCGCCATAAGGCTAATAAGAGGACAAAGGATTTTTACTATTATTCAGATAGAGCAGGGAGAGAGTTAAAGTTTGAAGATACTGTTTATTGCCCCACGGTTAAGTCTCTACACTGTGGACACTCGGCGAGTGCTAACAGAGGCCGGGCATGATGTGGATGTTCTTGACGTCTTTGATTCTGTATATTCAACTGCAGGGGGGGATATTTCTGTTTTTAAACACGAAACCATTCAAAAAATCACATGGGCTATAAAGAAACTAAAGGGGCTGTCAACCCTCTTAGCTGCGAAATTATTTCTTAAAAAATTAGCAGGTAAGTATGATATATGCCACGTGCATTATAACGAACCACTATACAGCGCATTTTTCCCAGAGGAATTATCCAAAACAGCCCAGAAACTCATAGTAAGCATCTGGGGCTGGGACTTCCACAAGGCTGATAATTACAGAAGAAAACTTCAGGAAAGAATTTATAACCGTGCTGACACTATAATTTTTCAAAGTGAGGATATGCGTGATGATTTCACCTGCCACTATGATGGAAGGTATTTAAATAAGTCAAGAATTTTCACATTTGGTCTGACTAATCTTTCTAAGATAAAACAATTGCAGGACAGAAAAGATGCCGCCCTGTATTGCCGCAATAAGCTGCAGCTTCCTGACGATGCCTTCATTGTTGCCTTTGGCTATAACGGAGTGGTGGAACAACAGCATGAGAAAATGGCCTTAGTCATAAAGGAAAACAAGAGCAAACTTCCCGCAGATACCTATGTTATATTCCCCATTCACAACGGAACTGACGGTAACTATATCCAACGGGTAAGGACAGCCGTTAACGAATGCGGCATCCGATATAAAATAATAGACAACATGATATACGGTGAGGAATTAGCTGCATTAAGGATAGCGGTTGATGTGATGGTGCATGTACAAATTACTGATTCATTTTCTGGTTCTATGGTGGAACATATGTATGGTGGAGGCATTGTGATTAACGGCTCATGGCTACCGTATAAATTTCTGAAAGATAAGAGGGTTTTCTTTCTTGAGGTTAACTCGGTATCTGAAATTGCAGAAAAAATACTATATGCTTACGAAAACAAAAGTCAACTGAAAGAGTTATGCCTTCTAAACCGCCCCATAATGTGGGATTTGAGTAGTTGGGAAAGAAACCTTCCTCGTTTGGAAGCTATTTATAAAAAACATTAACGACTGTTTGATTCTATTGTATCGTTATATCTCTTTTGCAGCAAAACTCCGTACCCCTTTGAATATTCGTAATTGCCGATATTCTCTGAAGAAAACTTTCTGATTGGCTCAGTACCTTTGTGAAAATCCAAAATCTCTATCCCCTTTGTCCCAAATATAACTACCCTGTATATGGCTGCTCCAAATCCAAAGTGAACTCCGGCAAAACCCAGTGTGCCAAAATAAATACACTCTGCACGGGCTTTATCTCTTAACTTAAAAAGCCCCTGTGATAAATCCCCAGGCTCTTTCTTTGATTGTAACTGAGGAGCAAAATGTGATGACACACTTCTGAACCGATTCCTCAACTGCGGCTCAGGCGTGTATAAATAACCTCCAGGATCACGGAATATTTCCACACCCTCAACACTTAACTCTACCGATAACTGATCGTTATGAGCATGTGCTCCGTTATACCTGCTATCAATACTACCACATCTTACCACCAAATATAATCCATCCGCCTTGAAAATGTACAGGCCAAAATCAGGATACTCTCTAAAAGTTAAACGGTTCAAAACATCTGAATTCTTAACCGGTATGAGCACTCTGTCTTTGTAAGTGTCATCAGTTTTGTTAAAGTCACTAATCAACTTTTGGAAATCATCTGATGTAACGTATTCCTTAAATGGTGAATTTGAGATGTAAGCATCCTGAGGAATAGCAACCACCCTTGCATAGTTTCTGATTATAATGGCCTCTGTGTTATCAGTTTTAGCAGGTTCAAATAGTCCATTAAAGGCTGAAATCACTCCGCTATAATCCGGGCTTTCCTCATCAAGAAAAGTTCCGCCGTCCTCTGCTGTACTAAAACCCTCAAGGTTTTTATACGTTTTAACTGCCTCATCCATGCTCATGGTTTTAAATTTGGTTGAAAGTTTAAAGAGCCTCCCACTGTCGTTGTCTCCTATTTGAGGAATTTTTCCTATGCCGTCAGGCTTTAAAATATCTGTTATAAAAATTCCCATTTTGTGCAATTTTATAAAATAATCAGGGGGAAAGGGAGTAAACAAACCATTTGACTTAAGCAGATAGAGTTTGACTGGGGACGGCAAAAGACCCGGATACACTTTGTGGAGCTTGTGGTTATAATTTTTTAGCGAGTTAATCCGCTCAGTCGTACAAATCCCAAGAACAAGGGCAGTTGCATAAAGCACCAGCTCCGTGCACAGGCTGTGGTAAGCTGTGGATGACTCAAAATGAGTGCCATCAGTGTTAAATTGAAATTCCACCTCTTTTATCAGTTCACAAACTGAAAAAGCTAACCAACAGTCTGTCTCATCACTGGGTGGCAAATACGCTGAAATAAACAGCAGGCCGGTTATTTCAGCAAGGTAATGGTTGCCTCTTAAGTTTTGAGACCAGGATAGATTATTTATGATATGGACTCCGTGGTCATATATCAATTGACCAAAAGCTTTATTGAAACCATCTCCGAATAAAATTCCGGCAAGAGAGAATAAATCATACGTTAAGAGCAGGTTAGCTGCCCGAATTGCCGCATCCATACCACATCGCCAGTTGACGCCAAAACGGGGTGGATTTACCGCTGCAAAATCCAACACCTGATTTTGAAACTCTGCTGCCAATCGCTTATGGCTAAACTCTACCGCACCATTTGTAAAACAAGCAAGTGCAAGCGGCGGCAGATGTTGAAAACGGGCAAGTTCCCATGGGACTTTTATATCAACTCCTGGCTTGTTTGAAGTTCTCAGGCTGTTATACCACTTGCGTTCAGACCATCTAAACCCAGATTTAAAATCCAGTTGCCAGTCTATCGGAGTGTATGTACCGTCTATAAGCATCCAAAGCCGTTTAGATCTGAAAAAGTTAGGAAGGTTAAGTTTCCTCAATAACCACATGCCGTTTATGTCCGTTTTAACCTGTTTACCTGAGTTGTAACGAATACCGTGAAGCCCTTTGCACTTTGTGCCATAACTGGTCTCTGTCCAGCCTGAACCAAGTGTGTTAAATTTATGCTTAAGAGTGTAACTTATTTGTTTGAAAGCGGCGTTGTTATCTGGTTTAATAGTGACAAATCTATTTGTAATTTCGAGTTTCTTATTTGTGGAGGTTGGCAGAAAAAAATCCCTGACTCTTAGAAATAAACGATTAAGCCGCTGTTTTACACGGCGTCTTAGTTCTGTTTGTGGCATCTGTCCTTAATCAGCTACATAACGCTCTTGTATGCCAACCGCATCACACTCCATACCCTGGTACGTGCCTATTGACAGATTTTTTAAGTAACTATCCACTAAACTTATTTCTTTAAGATTAAGCTCTTTAAGTTCATAGTCATGATATTTATCAATCACCACACCACTAAGATGGCATATTGCTTGCTTTATTCCTATCTTTCTCAGTATTTCTCTGAGCATTTCCTCATTTCTTTCATACAATATCAGTGTAGGTTCCAGTTTGCGGTTAGGAGTTAAAGCAAAATGCTCAGGTACCAGCAAATTGTGAAGTAAATATGTCTTAAGCCCGTCTCTCCACTCAATTGCTGCACCACCATCACAATGAAACTTGTTGTTTGCGATCATTTTTATAATTTTTGGTTGTATAAGAATAACACAATGATTTTCAAAAAACATTGATGCAAAGACGCCGGATTGCAGAAAATCACTGTACATATCTATTAATTCATTTTTACGGACACCTATTGATGAAATGTAATCAAACAGAAAGAACCATGCACTATCAGCCCACAATCCACTGCCATTAAACATATGGTTTAACTGAGCAAAACGTAGAAAGCTTAACACAACAGCATCGTCAACACTCTTAATACTGTTGAAGACTGAAACAGTCCGGGTATCGCCGGATGAAACAAAACGCATAAACTCTTCACTATTAGTAAACGGTAGCCGTGTTATTATATTTTTAAACGAGGTTTGGAAACTCTCGATATAGTCTATCTTACTGACGGTATTAACTGTAAGCCAAATCGGTGGTTTGACCATTTTTGTTAAATATTTTTTCATGTTAATCTCAACAGGCGTATCTCTTTTATTGATGATTATTTCTGCTACTAAAGACTTATAGAGCTCCGGGTTATAGGTATAAACAATCTTCGGGCGCTGATAGTTGCTTGTAGAGTATATCCATTCGATATGATTTCCAATTTTTTCCTGATTAATATCATCGTCAAAAGGTTCATACAATTTAGCAGCCCATCTTTTCATCATAGACACTAACATATCCAACTTTTCAGCAGGCATAAGTTCCTCTAACTCTCTGGTCTTCATGCCTAAAAACTTTGCTATCGTATAACCCATAAACTAACCTCCTGTATATTGAATATTAATCCGGTTACAAAATAATTCATTTACTTGTTTATCGGTGTTATTTCTATAATTCTTAACATTGTTGTTTATGCGATACCTGAAGGTTTTACAAAGACATGTGATTTTTCCGGTTTTATGTTGTAAAAGAAACTTCAGAGAGAGAATTATCAGGGATTAACAATTAATCCTGAGGAGCCGGTTATTCAAAAATATCGTTTACGTTAACTTCTGGAGATATTATCTCACAAACCATATCCGGTACGCCCCTTATCCAATCCTGTATGATAGACATATTTTCTTTTCTGATAAACAATATATCGGGTTTAAGCCTGTTAATCCCTTATTCAAAGATTACGTCAAGTGGAGAAATATATAATCTGCCAAGGTTATTCTTTTTAACAAAATTATGTATGATATCTGTTAAATTAAGAACAACCCTCTGATGTCTCGTAAGTTGTCGATAGAAGTTGATATCCGGTATTAATTGTAACTGTTTGCTAAAAACGATAAGGAAGCTTACTAATACTTTTAAGTACCTTTGCAGGATTGCCCGTTACTACTGCCCCGTCAGGGACGCTTTTAACAACTACCGACCCTGCCCCGATAAGAGCTTTTTTCCCGACGACCACACAAGGGAGAATAGTTACATTTGCCCCAACAATCGCCTCCTCTTTTATACACACACCGCTTAACCTTTCTTTAGCGCCCGGGGAATTAGGATATCTTGAGTTCGTTAAAACCACGTTAGGCCCTATCCATGCCCTAGTTTCAACAATTGTAAATTCCGGAATAAAGGACTGAGAGTGAATCCTTACAAAGCTTCCAATTGACACATGGTGCTCTACCACCGTAAGAGTCCCAATGCTTACGTTATGTCCAATCAGGTTTAACTCCCTGATGTTTGCCTTGTTGCCGGTATGAAAATTGTTGCCTATCGTGTTTCCTGCATAAATTACAGTGTGAGAGCGAATTACCGCATTGTCTCCAATTATGGTCTGAAGCAGCTCATCGTCATATCCTATGGGCACAGCCCCTATTACGACAAAATCCTCAATCGTGCAATTTTCACCAAGTATCACATTTGGATATATTATAGCCGTGCTGCTTATCATTTTATTACTCCTAAACGACACCGTTTCGGAATGAAAGACAAAAAGACTTCCTTTTGTGTTTCAACGGATTCATACATTGCATGGATTAACTCCACAGATTTCCGGCCCTCTATGCCTCCAACAAGCCCCTGCTTGTCATAAATCAGACTTTCAATGACATCTTTGAAAAACTCCGTATGATTCCATGCTGCTACGGCAGGTACTTTTGAGTAATTTTTCCAGATATCAGCGTCCATTTGCTCATCCTTGTCCTCAAACTCCCACGTTTGCAACTCATTCATGAAAAACCCGCCAACTACCACCGTACCCTTTTGTCCTAGCACACTGACTGAGCCCTCAAGGTCTTTAGGGCGTGCCGCTGTTGTAGCCTCTATAACGCCTAGCGCACCATTTTTAAATTTCAGGATGGCAACTCCGGTATCATCAGCCTCAATATCGGCAAGATGCGTGGCAGTTTTTGCCATAACGCTCTCAACCTGCCCCATAAGCCAAATCAGCATATCAATGTGGTGGCTTGCCTGGTTAGTAAGCACCCCACCGTCATAAGCCCATGTGCCACGCCACGGCTTTTCCTTGTAGTATTTGTCGTCCCGCCTCCATCTGACCCGCACTGTGGCCAGCACAAGTTTCCCAAATCTACCCTTATCAAGTGCCTCCTTGAGTTTTACAATGGGAGGATTAAAACGGTTCTGTTTGATTACGAAAATCTTAATCCTTCTTTTGTCACACTCTTCAAGGATCTTGTCTATTTGAGAGAGTGTCAGTGCAAATGGTTTTTCAACGACAAAGTTGCGGTTAAATTTCATAAGCTCCATGATGTTGTCGCCGTGAAGCCCGGACGGTGTTAGGATATTTAAAACGTGAGGATCAGTCTCTTCTATCATTTTTTGAGCATCGGTGTAGGCCGGAATTCCATATTTTTGTTGAAATGTCTGAGCAGCTTTTGGGTCAATATCGCACGCTCCGCAAATTGAGGCGTTATCAAGCCGACCTATGGCGGTAACGTGCTTATTTGCTATCGCACCACAACCAACCAGTGCAAATCGTATGTGTTTTGCTTTATCCACGATAATATGTGCGATTATAACATTTTTTGTGAGTCTATACAAAAATAAATTTGTGTATGTTATCACAAACTTAAGGAGAGGAATTTTGTATGCCATAATACTTTGATATTACATTAAAGAGTATTTTGAAAAAACTGCCGCGAAAATTTATGAAGATAATGAATGGATTTGAAACGGCAAAGTTTTTGGACTTGCAATTTCCTGAGATTAATACAGACAGCCGGATTTGCTGGTTGAGCTACCACATGATTCACTATTCCTTATGGAGATACAGGCGCAAAATGACCGGAATATGGATTGCAGGGAGTTGGAATATTTATATCTGATATACTGCAATTTTAGAAAATCTGTCCAACAATATGAATTACCAGTTGAAGACAGGAAGGAATCAACTGTCTCAGGAAAGTGAGATTTGGGGCAACGGAGCATTTACAAAAGCCGTTGTAGAGGAATTAAACGGTAAAGCCAAAAAGAACAAAGAGGGTGAGATTACCATTGAAACGCTTAATTACTACACAGCCGACAGGGTAAAAGAATTAACAGATGGAGGACAAGTCACTTTTTTTGATAGACAACCACCCTCAATTCCGGATTTTCCGATTGCGGTGGTTTAAATCCATTTACCTATACTTCAAAGAGATGTCTTAAAAACGATGTAACTATTGTCAAAACGATACCGTAGAGTACTGCCCAAAAAAAACCGTCAACCTTAAAGCTATCAACCATCTTGCCAATTATTAAGATTATAAAGGCGTTTATAACAAGAGTGAATAACCCAAGAGTCAGGATATTAATAGGAAGAGTCAGAATAATCAGAACAGGTTTCAGTATAAGGTTTAAAACAGCAAGCAAAAAAGACACTATCAATGGTGTAGTAAAACCGCGTATTCTGACACCAGGCGTTATATAGGCTGCCACCAGTATGGCACCTGACAATACAAGCCATAAACCCAACATACTCATGGCGTAGCTGTCCTCCCACCGGGGGTTTCCAACTTTATTATGGTCTTTACATTCCCTCTAGGATTAAAATCTCCGGTAACCTGAAGGTAGCGAGGCGATAATTTTTCTTTAATTGTGTCAAATATCAAATTAGATGCTTTCTCATGCGAAATTGACGTATTCCTAAATGAGTTAAGATATAGCTTTAGTGATTTTAACTCAACAATAAACTTATCCGGTACATAGGTTATGTTAATAACGGCAAAATCCGGATACCCCGAACGTGGACACAGACAAGTAAACTCACTAAATGATATTGATATCTCATAGTCTTTTTCAGGATTAGGATTTTCCCATATCTCAAGCTCTGCTCCAGCGATTGCCTTCTCACCATACAACACTTTTATATTGTACCTGAAAATCATAGCTATTGTCAAAAATTGCTGTCAAAAAACTTGAAAACTTGAGATAGCGCCCTAACTATAAAACCGTTTGTTTATTCAATTATAATACCGAGTTGCTTAATTATCAAATCACAAAGACTCTCTTTAATCTCCTTATGTCTAGGTATTGGTGTACGAGCACCGTTTTGGGGATTTTCATAAACATCGTGTTTCGAGCCGCGTCTTATCAATTTGCAACCGTGACCAGTTAATTCACGTATCAACTTTGTACGTTTTACACACCAACCATAATTTCCCTGACCAAAACGTTTTTATTTTTTGGAGGTTGTTCGACATCAATTAGGCATTTATATGCGTCACGGATATTTTCTTCAAGTTCCTCAATGGTTTTCCCTTGACTGAAGACTCCTGGCACCTCCTTGAGTTTTCCCACGTACCATCCTTCGTCAAGCCAGTATTGTAGTGTGAAATTAGCCAACATCGTTATCCTCCTTCAAAGCCACTTTTACCACTAATATATTTTATCATATCACCCTAAAAAATTAGAAAAGCCTGAGTAGCTTTAACGCTGACTCAGGCTTTTCTGTATCTTTAATCCGGCGACGACCTACTTTCCCAGGACCTCGCGATCCAAGTATCATCGGCCCTGGAGGGCTTAACTTCCGTGTTCGGGATGGGAACGGGTGGAACCCCTCCGGTATAGCCACCGGAAACTTCATTACTCACTAACAATGTTAAAGATCAATACTGCAATATCGTTAAACAAATTCAGTTTAACTGAAATTATTTTGACAACGAGAAATTTAAAAAGGGTCAAGTCTCACGACCGATTAGTACTGGTCAGCTTAATGCGTCACCACACTTACACCTCCAGCCTATCAACGTGGTGGTCTACCACAGGTCTTTAGGGGGATTACTCCCCGGGAGACCTAATCTTGAGGTGGGTTTCCCACTTAGATGCTTTCAGCGGTTATCCAATCCGAACATAGCTACCCGGC
>JADFYB010000010.1 GCA_015233245.1 Nitrospirota bacterium
AGGGAGAGGGGATAAGCCATCAGAATATAGAGAGAATCTTTGATCCATTTTTCAGTACAAAAGACAGAGGCACGGGGTTGGGGTTGGCCATAGCGTCAAAGATAATGCTGGTTCATGACGGAGCAATAAAGGTCAAAAGCGAGCCCGGCAAAGGCAGCAGCTTTGAGATGAATCTGCCGGTAAGTAAAATATTATGACGGTTTAAGTGTAGTTTTTTTCTTATTGAATACATCAGGTAATCTCTATGCCGTTATTTTGAGTTTCATTCTTTTTTAGTGTTATATGGTAGAGGCTGATATCAGTTTTTTTAGGAAAATCCGATCTGAAATGTGCTCCTATACTGTTTTTTCTGTAAAGTGCTGCTGTCACTATCAGAAACGATGTTTGAAACATGTTCTTTATTTCGTTTTCATAGCGGGTCATATAATTTGATGTTAAAATATGCCCCCATTTTTCTAAAACACCAAAGGCCTCAGTCAACGATATGTTACAGCGGATAATGCCGGCCTTTTCCCACATGAGTTTCCTTAAAAGACTTCTCAGTTCATCAGGTTCCTCGATAGTGTCAGTTTTAGAAGATAACACAATATCTGAAGACTTAAACGATGAGTAGTCAACGTTTTCATTAAGGGCGCTCATCCCAGCCCTTTGGCCAAACACAAGCCCTTCAAGCAGACTGTTGCTGGCAAGCCTGTTAGCGCCGTGAACTCCGGTATCGGCCACTTCTCCAGCAGCAAAAAGCCCTTTTATGTTTGTCCTGCCATAATTGTCCGTTCTTACTCCCCCCATCATGTAGTGTGCGGCAGGAGAAATAGGTACAAGCTCCGATGTTATATCTATGTCGTATTTCAGGCAGGTTGTATATATCATGGGAAAACGCCTCTTTACGTAGTCCTTATCAAGATGTGTTGCATCAAGGTACACAAATTGGCTGTTTGTTCGCACCAATTCAGACACTATAGCCCGGGAAACAATATCTCGTGGAGCAAGCTCAGCCGAGGGATGGTATAGCCTTAGAAACCGCTCTTTGTGTATGTTTTTTATGAACGCTCCCTCACCGCGCAATGCCTCAGTTAACAGAAACTGAGGAGCTGAGGGCGCATACAGTGTCGTTGGATGAAATTGTACAAACTCTATATCCTCTATTGCTGCCCCTGCTCTGAAAGCAACGGCTACACCATCCCCTGTAGCCACAGCAGGGTTTGTTGTGCGAGAAAATATCTGGCCGGTACCGCCTGTTGATAAAATTGTGGCCCTCGCAAGGAGTGCTATCACTTTGTTGTTTCTTATCACATAAGCGCCGTAACAGATGCCGTCCTTTACAATTAAATCAAGAACATATGAAAAAGAATATTTCCTGACTGAATCAAAGCTGCGCGCTTTGCTTATTAAAACCCGCTCTATCTCCTTACCGGTTGAATCCCCGTGAGCATGCAAAACCCGACGTCTTGAATGTGCTGCCTCAAGCGTAAATTCAAGCTTTGTGCCACTTTTGTCAAACTCCATCCCCCATGACATTAGCTCCACAATCCTCTCCGGCCCCTCCTCCACTAATACCCTTACGGCCTCCTCTTTGCAAAGCCCATCCCCAGCCTTTATCGTATCTTCAAAGTGAATTCCTATTGTATCCTCATCACTTAAAGCCACTGCAACACCACCCTGAGCATACTCCGTGCACGATTCACTCACAACGTCCTTTGTTATGACGCAAACGCTGCCGTAAGATGCTAACTCTATGGCGGCTCTAAGCCCTGCCACACCGCTACCGATTATCAGGTAATCAAAATGTTCTTGTGTTAGCACTCTCTTATTAGTCAGGTAATAGTTCGCTAAAGCTGTCAATAGAGTGGAGTTCGCTATTGTTTGAAGTTATCTCACGTGAGCTTGCCATGTTTTTTATCAGCACATAACCGATACCGTAGTGTGCCGCACTACGTGCTACTTCAAGTGTATCGTCAATAAAAAGGACGTCTTTTTTGTTAAACCCAAGTGTTTGTTGAGCACTTATCCAAAACCCCTCATACTCCTTCGGCACACCCATATCAAGCGATGTGACCACTTTATCAAAGTACTTACCTAAAGCGGTTTTTTTCATTTTAAACGCTATTGTCTTATAGTGTGCATTTGTTGTCAGCACTACATGTTTCTTATGTTTTCTAAGTTCTTTTAGGAAATCCTCAACGTGCGGGTGCACGTCAACAAGGTGATGAATCTGCTCCTTAAGTGCAGGGATGTCAATCCCCAACTGCTCAGTCCAGAAATCAATATCAGTCCAGTTGAGGGTTCCCTCGTGGTGTTTGTAAAGAGCTAAGATTTGCCCTGTGGCACTGCCAAAACTAATATTATGCCTTTCGGCATATGTCTGAGGTACTAGATGTTTCCAAAAATAATCGTCAAAGTACTTATCAATAAGAGTGCCATCCATGTCAAGAAGCACATGAGTTATGTGTCCATGTGTGTGTTTTTTGTCTCCCCACAGTGCTGCCCTTACATCTGAGATGCTCATAAACTATTTTCTCCCTGTGCAGTCGTAGTTGTTTTGGAACAGCCACAAGTGGAGATATCAATCATTTCCTCATTAAAGTAGTCAAGCACCATTTCGGCTACAGTTTTTTTTATCTTCTGAAAAAACGTAAACTCAATCCTGAGTTGTTTCTCAAGAGCGGCAAGCATCGAGTAGTGTGAGGTTCTGTCAAAGTAGAAGTCGGGGTTGAATGTGCCGTCAGCGTCTTTAGCATAATTTTCCTTAAATCTGTTACAGCCAGGCCATTGTTGTTTTGGGGCTGTGTTGACTTTTAACACTGAGGGGACGCCGTGTGAGCGGCAAATGAGCGGCCTGTTTTCATATACAATGCATTTATCGTTAAAATTGAGAGGACACATTATTCTTAACGACTCCATGTTAAAGGGGTTTTTTGCGACTTCCTTAAAGTACATCTCGGCTCTCATAAATATCACTTTCAAAAGCGCCTGATCGGTTATTTTTGATAGTCCCTCGCTAAGGTAGAAATACTCAAGCAATGTGTAGTGGTTAAACACGGTGGTGCAGCAGTTATCGGAGCAACCACTACAGGTAAAACCTCCGTAGTGATCTTGAGCAGCTTTATAGTCGGCATCTATAGCTGAAAAGATTTCTGATAAACGTATCATGTAGATTGAAATATCTGATTCCATAGTTTTAAGACCTCCGGATTTTTGACGTTAACATAACTTTAGATACCACAATCAATTCTATAACAATACAACACATTTGTAAAGGGTATAATGACCAGCAGAGCGGGATGGCGTCAAAACCTGCAATTTATTCTTTCATGGAAGTGTTAACAGTGTACATCATCCTTAGCCTTGATATAATTTATAAATGCTGAACAGATAACTAAAAAGAATTTGGCATCTTCAAAGCGTATGGTTGACGATTCCATGAGGGCATGTCTGATACCGTTTTCGTCAGACGTATATCCATAAAGATTGCTTAGTGCGGACTTGAGTGCTGAGTGCAACTCTATTTTTTTGTCTTCAAGTTTTTTGATCAACTGACCAAGTGTTCCTTTCTCATCGCCAACGGTAATTTTGACCAAACTCTCTACCGCAGATATTGCTTCCTTCATAGAATTGCGGTAGTCGGGATTTTCACGGTTAGATAACAATTCCAGTGATCTATGGAGATGTGTTTTCACTGAATCCTGAGCACTATCAATCGCACGTTCAATCGCCTCAATTTCTTGCGGTTCGGTAATCCGAGTGATCTTGCCACCGATGAATCGATAGGCGGAGACCTCCTTCTCTAATATATGGTTGCAGGTTACAAGAAACCACTCTTTATTGCCTACGTAGTTGTTTGCTATAAATTCAATAAAGTCATAAACCTCATACCATTGACACTCAAAGAAATATTTTCGTATATAAGTGTGAACAACGCTCCAGTCGTTATCTAATGTATCTATAGGTTTATTGAAGTAGTGCAACCATAGGCGGATACACAACTGATTGAATGTTTTATTAAGGGGGTTTGAAAGGCTTTGGTCTACATATCCGTTGTTAGAATATTGTACGTGTTTCCAGATATAAATATCCAACAAGCTCCACAGCCCATTTCTTAGTGGCTCATCCATCGACTCTATTTGAACAACGTCTCGGATTTTCGTATAATTATATCGTTCAGAAAATTTCATCTATTGCAAAATATGACGACTTGCTATCGCTCCACGCACATTAAGCGTTGTCTAATATCAATGTCATTTTTATCTATGTACAATTATACAATTTATCCTCCTTTTTGTTAAAGCAGGTTTCAGTTACACATATTAAACTATTCATGTGTAAAATAATTCTGAATGACTGCCATAGGCAGGAAAAGCCGGTATGAGTAATTAATCAATGGGATAAACTGGAAATGCTCATAAAACGATCTGGCCTTATTGTCTTTGGCATCAACAATTACAGCCACTGAGCCTATCTGTTCCGTCAATTTAAGAGAACGCCGGAGAGCATCCACAAGTAAGAGTTCGCCATAGCCTCTGCTCTGATAATGGCGGTCAACCGCGAGTCTGCCAATTAGTGTTGCGGGCATTATGGGATAGTGCGGCAGCTTTCTAACAACCGGTTCCGGCAACTCCACAACATCAACGTTGGTAGAGGAAAGCGTGTAGTATCCGGCAATTGTTGATAGCGTATCACCCAAAAGGACAAACGAGGCAGCAACCTTTTTTTTGACGTCCTGCACGGCCAGTTGCCGGATATAGCGTGTAAGCCCATCTACGTCGCAATCAAAAGCCGCACGGTTGTGATGTTTGCTTAGCAGCTCTATGACCGGATTAGAATCGGACGCCGCCGGCACGGTCAGTCCATAGTTTTTTTATAGCGTATTACAGCTTTTTTTAACCGTCCGGGTGGTATTACAGGGTTTAAGAGCGCAGAGACAAAGATTTCCCGATCCTCTTTAGTAAGCTCCATGACCTCATGGTTATGAATGACTTTCGTTGCCTCAGTTTGCAGTGTGGATACTACAAAATCGGTCAGTGTGATACCCTGTAGTTGAGCAGCCCGTTTGAACAAGCGTTTTTGCTCACTGCTAATTCTGGCCTCTAAACGTCCGCCTTTTGAGCCGGTTTTGTACACTTCTTCTGTTAATGGCATAGTATCTATCCTCTACCGTTTATAGTACGACAAATAGCCGTACAAGTCAAGCAGACGAATCGCCTCATTCCAGACGCTCCTTACAGAGTGCCCTTAGTTGAAGGAACACCTTTAACGCGTGGCTCTATCTTTACGGCTGTGCTCAGGGCCCTGCCAAAGGCTTTAAATATGGACTCAATCATGTGGTGCGTATCCCTACCGTAGTGAAGCCGCACATGGAGATTGAACAAACCATTATTACTTACTCCTCTGAAAAAATCCTCAAAAAGCGATACCTGTAAATCCCTGAGTGTGTAGTCCCCTCCGGGCACATTATAAACCATATACGGTCTGCCGCTTAAATCAATAATAACCTCCGAGAGGCTTTCATCCATAGGGACTAAGGCACTGCCAAATCTGGTTATTCCCTCCTTCGTTCCTAACGCTTTTGCAATGGCAGCTCCCATAGTCAGCCCCACATCCTCCATCAAGTGGTGATAATCAACTTCAATATCTCCGGTTGCCTCCACGGTTAAATCAAACAGCCCGTGTTTACCCATAAGGTCAAGCATGTGGTTTAAAAACGGTATCTGTGTGTTTATCTTCGTTACACCGCTGCCGTTGAGGACGATTTCCACTGTTACATCGGTCTCTTTTGTCTTTCTTGTTACTTTTCCTTTTCTCATGTTGTCCTTTTAGTGTTTAATATTTTTTCTATACAATTTAAAAAGAAGGTGTTTTCCTCCGGTGTTCCCACTGTCACCCTGAGGCAGTCATTTAGAGCAGGCACAGCCGCTCCAAAACTCTTAACGGCAACCCCGCTTTCCAAAAGTTTACTATAGAGCTCAACTCCTTTCATGCGCAAGGGCTTTATTAAAAAGAAGTTTGAATCAGAGGGATAAACCCTGAGTGCGTTAAATTCGTTAAGTCTTTCCATGAGGCGATATCTTTCAGAAATGATTGTCTGTATGTCTTCAGAAAGCTCGCTCTGTTTTTTAGACAGCAAGTCAACTGCAATTGTCTGAGAAAGAGAGTTTACGTTATACGGAAGCCTGAGTTTATTGATTTCCTTTATGATGTCCTCTCTACCAATTACAAATCCAAGCCTCAAAGCTGCAAATCCGATTTTACTCAGTGTCTTCATTACAACAAGATTGTCATAATTGCCAATATATGAGACAAATGACGGTTTATCAGAAAACGACTGATACGCCTCATCAACCACTACGAGCCCTTTGGATTCCATTATAATCCTATGGATATTTTCAACTGCAAACGCATTTCCTGTCGGGTTATTTGGAGAACTTATGAAAATAATCCGAGGATTTTTCTTATGTATTGTTTTAATAATAGCATCAGTATCAAGTTCAAAATCCTCGTTAAGTGCAATCGGAAGTGTAGCCTCCGAGAGAGACTTTGCGATTATGCTATACATCACAAATGTTGGCGTTGGATAAAGCACCGGGCCGCCCGTAGCCATGATACAATAGTAAATGAGTTCATCGGAGCCGTTACCGTGCAAAATGTTTTCAGGCGGGACATCCCACATTTTTGAAAGAATCGCTCTCAACTCCCTTGCCTCAGGGTCGGGGTATTTATTGGTTTTAACTAAGTTAAGCGCTTCTGGGCTTATATCAAAGCCAAACGGGCTTTCATTGGCATCAAGTTTAGCTTTGCACTCAAAATCATTAACCTTGTAGGCACTAAGGTTAATGACATTTTGTTTTATCAGGCTTACTAACATTCTATTTTAAAATACCATAATTTACTGTATAGTCATTGTAACAAAAAAACTCTATTTTTTAACAATACTATACAGAGTAAACGCATTTCCAGAGAAAATAATATTATCCATGTAGTTATCGTTCCACCCAGCTTTAAGTCTTTTATTTTTAACACCTATTGTTGTAGTTTTTTTCTTTTTTAAAAGATTTAATTATGTCCCTCCTGATAACACTGATACATGTTACTTAAAATAACAACTCTATACTAACTATAGTGACAGAGTCAATTACTGATATATGATCATTTATGATGAAAAATCTTTTTTAGGAATTTATGAAATTTTATACAGAACTATCCATAATAAATTTTAAAATCAATAATTTTTAAGTTGACAAAATATTAGATTTATGGTAGAACTTAAGCAGTAAGATATTTTTGCATACATTTTAAATGTAATAGTGCGTAAACTCCATCCGGTAGCAAATGCTATATACCAGTTGTTGTGTAGTTTAAATATTAAGAAAGACGAGGTAACATGGCTTGGGAAGTAGGAAGAAGAAAAAGAAAGACAGGAAAGAACATAGCAATAAACCTAAGAGCAATACAGAACAAGATGAAACAGAGCAAATCATTAGTGAGCTGAGCATGACAGAACAAAGCGAGACAACGCAAACTAAAACATATAGTTTCTGTAGAAATCTGATACTATGGTATAAATTTAAAATCCTCCGTTTCAACCGTGACAAAGAAATTGAGCAACTATTTTATGACAAAAAGTTAAAAGATATAGTTAATGAAGTTAAAAACTCGGCTATTAACAAGAGTACTGATTGCTCTAAAAAAGACTATGTTGAATTAGTAAGTGTGATTGCACATACATCAAACGCATTCAAGGCAAGCAGATGGGCTTTTGTATCTGCTCTTGCAAGTGTGGTACTATCAATTGCAACTCTCTTCATATTGTTTATTACAACGCGCCAACTATATCAGATAACCAACCAAACAAAAATACAAAGCGAACAAACAAAAATACAGAGCGAACAGCTTATCACTACCAATTTTCGTAAAGCTATTGAGAACCTCAAAGTTAATATAGTAGCACGTGAAAACACAGACAACAAGACAGTTACAGGTCGTTTTCAGTTAGATAATAAAGAACACAATAAAGAACACTTCAGTGAGAAAATCAAATCTAAATTTAATGAAAATGTCATAGAAGTAGAATTTACAAATATTGAAAAACAATATATTGAATTTATAGATATAAGCATAGATTTTGTAGATAGAAAATGTGAAATTAAACCATGTGAAATTGTGCCATGTGAACACATTAATCGTTATTTTTTGAAACATGAAGACGCAAAAAAGATAACTAATAATGATAAGTATCGCATTAGTAAATCTAAAGACAATAATAGCATAGAAAATCGCATATCTACATATCTAAAAAATCGAGACAATAGTGAAGCTACTCTGTCAGAAATCGCATTTGAAGTTCGAATACAAGCATATGAAGATAAATATATTGAAAGCGTGTTTAATAAATAATATAAGAAACTATTTATTAATGGTAATATTTAGTGGTGATAATGTTATATATTAGAAGATATATTCTTTACTTTTTGGTGATTGTTTCAATTATAAACACTAATTTTGCTTGTAAAAAGCAGACTACTGACAGCCATGCTATAAACTGTGATGGAATAAGCTCTGACACTAAGGTGTTTTTGAGTAAAATGAAAGATGTAGGGAAAATATATTATGAGATTAAAAGACCAGATGACCATAAAGATTTGCATTCAGAAATAGCAACCATAATCGAATGTCAAGCAGGTGTAAGATATTTGCAGTTGGAACTTGACGATACGGAGTTTGAAGAATTTAAGAAAAGGGACGATAAACCTATTGAAATAGGTTCTTTTGATTATGATAACAATTCTATTAATGTTTTGACTTATGATATGTTTATAGGAATAAATCATTATGTCGAAAATAATCAAGGTATATATAAAAAAGATTTTATAAACAAAATAAACAAAATAAAAAGTGGTACTGAAGCAATGTATTATGTGATGGAGAAGAATAAACTACACTTGTTTGTTATAGATAATAAAACTAAATCTGTTACGCCTCTTTTCCCTGATCCTACAATAAACTCTTTGAGTAAAGGGGAATACAATCAAACTATAGAAGTTGCTAATCAGTTAAGAAACAATCCTAACATTGTGTTTAAATTCAAAGTAAAATTTGCAAAAGGTACGAAGGTAAACTTCTACTGTTTTGCTAACAATAAAAACTGTGAAGATCGCGATTTTGAGCCGAATGGAGCTCCAGGTAATGTGAAAACTTTAAAAACAAAGCCAATATCCTTTGATAATTTCACAAAAACATACAATGAATTATCATTTAGATCTTTCACTGAAAGTGAAGATAGTTTGCACTGTGTAAACTTTAATCCCATTACAGCATTGAAAAACCATGAAATAGATGCAACAAAGCCACACGATTGTTCTCCTAATGACAAACTTGCAAGTTCCCCTGATAATGTAGTTCACTTTGATGAATGCAAAGACAAATTAACACCTTCTTTTAAAAAAGATATTGACATTTTTATTAAACATAAAAATAACTTGCATGTCATAGGATACGCAAGTAACCAAAGATGTACAGACAGAGCCTCAAAAGATAAAGATATTAGTTGTTTTAACAAACAAATAGCAAAACAACGAGCCGAGGCAGTTAGAGATTACATAGAACAAGTTACACGCAAAAAAGTTGACTCATCTTTTATCTGTACATCTTTTGAGAATAAGACAGATGTTGAAATAATAAAATCAAAAGATATAACTGAGGAGGTCAGAAAACAAATGTGTCCCAATGGCAAATTGATGCTAACAGAAGAAATAAAAGAAACATGTAAATAGTTTAAACGCTAAAAAGAGAATAGAACACGGAGGGCATTTTGAGGGTTTTGCGTACTTTTAATGGTTTGAAAAACAATAACAGAAACAGATGTTTATTAATAGCAACTTGCTTATTTTTTTTATTATTTACTCAGGCTACATATTCTTATGGTGAGTTAGCCGCACCACCACCGGAGGAGATCAAGTTAAACATTTTAGAAAGTACAGATAATAACACTGTCATAAATATTTTTTTTGATGGTAGTTTGTCTATGAAGGGTTATGTTGTCTCGGAGCGCTTTACCTCATATAAGACTCTCGTAAATAATTTGGAATCCATAATAACAGCAAGGTGGCCTAAGAGCATATTAAATATTTATAAGTTTGGCTCAAAGGTATTTAAGTTAAAAGAGAGAAATGATGTGCTGATGGCTGTAAATTCAGCGTTCTATGAAGAGAAAGGAATATCTTTTAAGACATATATCGATAAGGTGTTTGACGAAAACGGCGTATGTGACAATAACACCATGTCCGTTGTAATAACAGACTTATTTCAGTCCGATGGTGATATTAACAGAGTATTAAAGAAAATAAATGAAAAATGTATGGAAAAATCAGTTGCAGTCGGGGTTATAGGGATTAAAAGCGAATTCAAAGGCGTTGTCACAGACATAGGTTTATATGAAAAGGGGCTTCCATATAGCTCAAAGAGAGACTCTAAAGACACATACAGACCTTTTTATTTACTCATATTCGGACCCTATAACAATGTGTTGGATTTTTTTGATTCATTGTCTGAAAAATTACCGGCGGTCAGCACGGATATGTATGAGTTTAAAGATAAAATGACAATATTTTATTCACACATGGTAAATCCCCTTATTTCATTTGAGGGCTCAAAATTTGAGAGTTTAAACAAAACCGCAAGAGAAACATCCGGTTTAATTAATAATAAGACATATCAGAAAGAAATTGTTAAACAATACAGAGTATTAAACGAAGCAGGGGCAGGAGTGCGGCTGTCATTAAAAACCCACCCTCTAAAATATATCCCTGCTTTTTGCGAATCCAAAATCAAGGCTACATATAAAATAGAAAAATTTTTCAACGGCCAATTTATTACAAAAGATGATTTCTTTAATATAAGCTCAGGCACTGAGGACAACAATACTATATTTATAGAAGTTAAAATAAAAAAGAAAATTTGGGATGGCGGGTTGTTTCGGATATCGGTTACTCTGAATGCTGAAAAAGAAGCTTTAAATAATAATGAAAATTGGTGGAATGATTGGAATCTGAAATTGGATGACCTGGATAAGTGGAGGAAATTTCAGTTTTTGTTTCCAGGTTATAAGACAGTAAATCTAAACACATTTATGAGTTCTCTTTCAGATATGACCATACAAAAGAGCGACTTAAAGCTCGGTCAGTTGTATTTTTATCTTATGATTGATTAGAGAGATTAACAGTACTGAAATATGAGGAGGGGCTAAAGATGGTTAAACATTTTTTGAGCATTGTGCTTATCGTGGGTGTAGGGGTTTGTTTTTATATCGCAACGGCATACGAGGTGGATTTCATTAGAAAGTTTGTGATGCTGTCATCGGATGTTACTACAGACGATGAGTTCACAGAGGTGTTTACCCGATGGGGTAAGTATATAGTTGCGAGCTCGGTTGCAACCGCACTTATCTGGTATATAGTCGGGTGGTTCTATAAAATTAATGACTGGCGAATTATTTCAAAAATGAAAACCGTATGGTATGCGTTATTCCTTCTGCCAATTTTAGTTGTTGGGGTAGCATTGTATAAGGCACCAGTTATAGAGAAAGGGACGGCATGGGTGGTAATATTTTATATAACAAACAGCTTGATCCTGTTTTATTTTTCAACGTTTCTACTTTCGCCCCCATCGTTTAAATACATTCCTATTGGCGCTTGCAAGGCAAGACGCTGGTAAAAGCAACCAATAAAACGGCTCAGGAGGAATAGATGAATTTCTACGCTATTGGAATAGGCGGCACAGGGGCAAAGTGTATGGAGGCTCTTATACACTCTTGTGCAGCCGGATTAATGCCTAAGGGCAGACTTAGCTGTCTGTACATAGATCCGGACAGATCAAACGGCAGTGTAGGCCGTTCTATGGTTTCACTCAATAAGTATATAGAGTGTAAAAAACTGAGTTTGGGAAATATTGAATTATTTAATAATAAGCTTGAAATTTTAAAACCCGGTCTTTGGTCGCCAATTGCAACGCATATTCGTCCGACTCTGTCTAATTTTTTTAGATATGACACAATGAAAAGCGAGCGTCCCGAGGCAGCACATCTCATGGATGTTCTCTACAGCAATAAGGAAAAAGAAACTACCCTTGAGCAGGGCTTCAGGGGGTATCCATCAATCGGGGCAGGGATAATGTCTATGGCCATAAATGATAAATCCGAACCGTGGAGAACTTTTGCTCAAAAAATAGTACAGGATTTAAAGGCCGGAGATGGGGCGAGAGTTTTTCTTTTTGGCTCGATTTTTGGAGGTACCGGCGCATCGGGGCTTCCTACGATAGCCCGAAAAATAAAAAACACCGTCATGGAAGAGCTAGGCAGAGCAAATGCTCAATCTATGGTAAGTGAAAAGATACAAGTTGGCGCTGCTATGGTGCTGCCTTATTTTTCTTTTGTATTTTTAGAAAAAGAAGACGAACTTAAAGCCAAGTCTGAGAACTTTTTGCTAAATACGCAGGTAGCACTGAAATACTACCATCAAATGGATAGTTTGAAAATATACGACACCGTCTATTTGTTTGGCGATGAAACGCAAAGTCCGGTAAGCAAGGCAAGCCTTGGAGGTAAGACTCAGGAAAACGAACCTCATTTTATTGAACTTTATGCCGCTCTGTCAGCTATTGATTTCTTTAACGGCCAGGACCACATTGGATATCTCATGGTGGCAAGAGCAAATAATAAGGTCATTGACTGGCAGGATTTACCGGACAAAAGAGGTACATCTATTATTAAAAATAAAATAGGACAAATGACGAGATTTGCATTTGCTTATTTAAGTACATACTTTCCCATGATTGAGGATATAAAAGAAAAAGGCAACCCGTGCCAGGCACCCTGGTTCATAGATCTTTTTGAGCGGGAAAACATCAAGCTGAGTAAAGAGGAGGTTTATCAGAGTCTTTTGGATATTAAAGACTATTGTGAAACATACCTCAAATGGATTTCCAGTATACATGAGTCGGTAAAAGACGAAAGCATAAACTTAATTAAATATGATGCTTTCACACACATGCAAGATGAGGAAGAGGTAAAAAGGGGGGATTTGCTCCGGGATTTTAAGTTCACCGAATTCAACAACCTGGTATATCCATTTGCACACCGCTCACGAAACGGGTTGGGGCAGCTATGGGATAAAATGAGTGATATCTCTGCAAGCGATTTTAAGGGAGAACAGGTTGACGGTATAGGTAAATTCATAAATGCATTATATAAAAAATGTTCTGTTAAGCAATGAACATATTTAGATATTATAGGGAGGGAAACTGAGATGCCATCATATCCACCGTTAACGCCGAAATTAAAAATAAATGAAACCAACTCCGTAGCCAATTTTGAGTCTCCTGGTAAATGGTCAAACCGCTATAAAGATGCACTCTTTGCATTAAGTGAAAGTCTCGACCTTGAAGAGGGATTGGGAAAAAATACGGAACTAACAGGAATACCTGATATGTGGGCAAGGCCTAGATTATTTGAAATGGCGCTTTTTGACGCGAAGCATCCGTTAAACGCTAAAACCATAGGAGAGTGGCGGGGGCTATTAGCTATGCTCGCTCTCAAGGAGTTTCTGGACATTCCTCTTGAGGCTGTTGAGCTAAATCTGGACAATAACCCTGAACAGTTTGACTTTATAGCTGCTGCAAAGGCTTTAAAACCGACTAATCAGCTTTTTGAAGACATCGATTGGACTACTGTCTATATCATATTGTTTAACAAGTTTCCTGTTGGAATGACCTCCCCTACCACGTTAGTTTGTACTGCTACGAATTATTTTAACAGAATAAACAGAGTCAAGTGGTATAACGGTTCCATTCTTACCGACCCTGTTAAAGAAGTTCGCAGAGAGAGGGGACAGTTATCGGCATGGCTTACAGAACTTTCAAATAAATTATCAGAAAAGATGAGTGAAAGTGGAAAAAAAGCACCGGATGAATATCATAATATAGTTGCTCTCTTGAAAGGTGAGAGAGGGTTTATAACTGAGCTTGGTCAGGCGGAT
Organism: Nitrospirota bacterium; assembly: GCA_015233245.1. Taxonomy (GTDB): domain Bacteria; phylum Nitrospirota; class Thermodesulfovibrionia; order Thermodesulfovibrionales; family Magnetobacteriaceae; genus Magnetomonas. Next base: position 14,022 of record JADFYB010000010.1, read on the forward strand.
AAAACCTGTGATTACTCAAACAATGTCTATGGTTTTAAGAGGGTTTTTTTTAGTTTCATCGATAAACCACTGTCTTTAGGCGGAGATAAGGAGTCTCATATTGAAATAGTTACTGAGAAAGAGGTTGATACACGATTACTTCTTGTTGAGCACGACATATGCTCCAATTGGAATATTGATGAAAGAGATTTATTAGTTTATAACCACATCCCTTTTTCTCAGATAAGGCCTGAGGAGATATTTCCGGAAACTCATAAGTTAGGAAGTATAACACTACCAACTAACGTAGTGGTGAAGACTGCTGATAGTTTTTTTACGAAAAAGTTATTTTTGATAGAACACCCAAATGCTTTTCCGGGCACAGCATCTGTAAAAGGCTCTACAGGACTGACGTTTCAGGGAAACGATGTTACGTCTGTGTTACCACTCAGTGGTGAACTTCTCGATTATTATACATCTGAGACTCTGTCAAGGCGGATTTCAATTTATAAAAACAATGATGATGACATAACTGTAACTTTTACGGTACCGTTAAAAGGCCCTGAGAAAGAATCTGTTAAACCTTATAACAAATCTGCGACAAACGGCGCTAAAAACATAAAAACAAAATCAAAAGACTATACAATATCTAAAACGTACAAGAAAAGCGACGGTGACGTGCAAGTGCTTTATGCCCCTCCTTCTATAGCAATTTGGCCGCATTTTAAAGTAACCGGGGATAACAACTGGAGCCTTTACTTTACATATTTTTCAACACGAGAGGAGAATACTTTTTATGGAGAACCTCTGCCCAAAGCCGGTAAGAGTGCAAAAACAACTAAAAGGCAGAACACTTCACATACAACAACAGAGATAACAGAAATGAGCATGTATCCGGAGGCAATAGCCTGTAAGTTTGATAACAACGGTGAAAAAGAATATGAAGATATAGGCATATTGCTGCTTGAAACACCACCTGAGGTTGAAATAGCCGCAAACAACTCATGTGAGATTGGAGTTGACCTGGGCACAACCGCTACAAACGTGTACTACAGAGCAAACGACAGGTCACAACCCATGCCAATGACATTTACGGATAATCTGTTTTTACGGGTAACAGAAACACCTCAGTCGCCGGAGTACTTACGAGGCTTTATTAACGATGTTTTGATTGATTTGCCTTTTCTGTCAATCTATGATGTGCTGGATATAACGGCAAAGGATCCGTTAAACCCATTTAAAGATGGACATATTTTCTACATATATGCTTTTGCAGATTTTTTTGAGGATGCTGTTAAAAGAAAGACTATAGAGACAGATCTTAAGTGGGGCAGACTAAAGGAAAATATATATACTGCCGCATTTCTAAAACAGATTTATCTGCAGAGTGCTGCTCAGGTAGTATCTGAGGGAATAAATCAGATAAAATGGAAATTTTCATATCCTGTTAATTTTAGATTTTACAAAGCGTTTAAAGCAACATGGCAAGACATAATAGAGTATTACAACGACAAACTCAATCTTAAACTCACGCAAAGTGAAATGCTTAGCGGAGAGACGGAAAGTGTTGTGGCAGCCCGCTATTTTGCAAGAGAGAATACTTTTAGAGCCTCCTTTAATACCGGAGCGATTTGTATAGATATTGGCGGAGGAACCTCCGATTTTTCCATTTGGTATGAAAATAACTTAATACACCAGACGTCGGTAAAATTTGCAGGCAGAAATATTTTTATAGACCTTTTCAGTGCAAATGACTTTGCTATTCTTAAAAGTCTTGAGGATAACGATATTTATGAAAAGTATAAAGGGGCACGGGATCAAAAGTACTACTACGCAATGCTTGAGAGTTTGGTTATAGGACGTTGTAATAGCAAGGGCGGTAATGGTGAAAATTGGTTTAAGCGGCTGGCTGCGCGCAGTGATGAGCCGGATTTCAAAAAGTTTAAACAACTTTTAGCAGTTGGTTTAGCAGGGCTTTTCTACTACAATGGTTTGCTAATGAAATATGTAAAAGAGGGCGGACTTACAAAGGACAGAGCAGAAATCACTAAAATTTATCTCGGCGGACGCGGCGTTAATGCCATTCACTGGCTTGGTGACGGTATCTATAATGAAAAAACAGAGATAAACGATTTATTTAAACATGCTGCGGCCACTGCTTTTTCAGATATGGAGGAGGAAAGAGAACGAATTGTCAAGTCTCTTGAAATAAAACTTTCTTTGAAACTTAAAGCGGAAGCAGCTATAGGACTCGTATCTGAAATTGATACAAAATTATCAGTTGGTGAGCATATTAGTGAGCCACAAGTGCTTGCTTGTGAGAAATGTAAAGGTGCAGATGAACACAACTGGAACACAATCTTGAAAGAAGATGATTTTATCGCGGGAATAAAGGTCGACAAAGAACTTGAGCAGCTTAAAAGTTTTATTAACGCCTTCAATAGTCACTGCGGTAAATACAAAATTGAACAAATTACAGGAAGCGATATTATGTACAACAGCATTTACACGAAAGTGGATCAGAGCGTAACCAATATGAGGAATGGAGAAAAAAACACACTAATCCTTGAACCGATCTTTATTACGGAATTAAGAGAACTCCTTTACCACATGAAAACTGCATGGGGAAGGTAACTGAATATGCCCGGATATATGATTTAAAGTCTTTCAATGAAACACTGATGACTTTGATTAACTAACTTTAGACAAGGTGGAATTATGCTTATGAAAAGTTTCTTATCTTTTGTCGTGATTTTTATGTTTTTTTTGATTAGTTTTAATGTATATGCTGGAAGTGGTCAAAATGGAAAAAATGCACATAAACAAGCAAAAGCTGGGGAAAATGCTGTTGAAAAAAATGAAATTACTCAAGAAGAGAAGAAGATAAGCGATGAATTGAATAGGTGCAAAGAGGCAGTTGATGTGATAGGAAAGCTTATTGCAGAGTACAAAAAAAAACCTAAAAATTATACGCTCGATAATTTAAAAAACTGGAAAGATGAAATAGAAAGTATAGAAAAGGAAATTAATACGATTGATGCGAGCATATTGAAAAAATATAAAAAACTAAAAGCAGATTATGATCAGTCACAGGTGTTAGTAAAAGATATTTTAAGAAAAATTAATAAAGAAGTTAATAGCCTTATACTTTCTCAGGTTCAAACATGTATAAATAAAATAGAACCTCTGATTAAAAAAATATCTGATAACATTACAAAAATTGAAGAAATGAAAGAAGAAGGGATTTCTAAGAAGAGAGATGAAATATTAAATTATCAGCAAACACTAGACGCACTATTAAAAGAACAAAAGGAATTGGAGGATACGTTTACAAATGAGTTTGTGAAAGTAAATCCCCTGGATACAGGTGCTTTTAAAGCATTAAAAAAGACTATTGAAGCTTTAAATACACGTATAAACAAATTGTTAGAAGAAATAAAAAATCCTTCACCAAGTCCCTCAACAAAACCAGAAGAAAACCTTAATGTGAAACAAGACAATAAACATGGGAAAAAAGAAACACCATCACCTGAACCATCACCTGATGATGAAAATACATCTCAACTTAAAATCCGTTATAAAACAGATGATCGTTGGGTAACTTTGTTTTTTGGATTTATAGGTGGTATTGCAGCAATTTTGGTATTATTCTTAATACTACCAATTTTCTCTGGCAAACAGCAGAGAAGAGGAAATGACACACCTGATACTCAAGGTATGCAGAAAAATATTGAGACGCAATTACAAGGAGGTCAAACATTACTTTATATTCAACAACGGCTTACTCAAAATGAATATGATATTGATGCGTTAAAAGCAAGTATAAATACAATATTTAGAACAGCTAATGATGTTACAAAAGAAAGGCAAATCCGAAAAGGCGAACAGAGTCAGGATCGGGAAAACGATTACTCTACAACTAAAGATAGATGGCCTGCAACAGAATATAAAACAGAACCTAAAGGACTTGCTGATAGAGTAAACGACTTCATTCAACAATACAACGAGGATGTAAACACAGGACAGATTCAATTAACCACGAAATTTGACATTACTAAAATTGGTATTCAAAATATGCAAGAACTTATAAATAGTCAAACTGCTAAACCAATTTTTGAAGTTATGTTAAGCGGTAATTATTGGTGTATAAAGGAGCAGGACGTCTATTTAGCGGTTCCACGTCCTCTGATGCCGCTTAGGGCTGACGATTATCATTCTAATGCGTTAAATCAGGTCTTTATGTTTACCGGTTACAATCCTAACTTAATTTACAGAAAAATAAATGTAAAAAAACCGGCTGTTTTCAAATTAAGCGGTACTAATGCTCAAATATATAAGAAAGGCGAACTGATTCTCGGACGTGGTGAACCGGCATGATTACATTATTAATTATCACGTTAAATTTGTCTTAAAAACATAGCGGATTACATATAGTATGAGCTTAATGGAGGGATTGAAGTGACAGAGGATGAAATGTTTAAAGTGGGCGTTGATGTGACGTTCAAAATAATTATATATATTTTAAAGGCGTCTCATATGTTTTCAGATAATTTTCTGACTTTTATTACACCTGAAAACACAATAGCCCTTAATATCATATATATTCTTACTTCAATTTTTGCTGTCTGGTTTCTTTTTTTGGTATTTAAGTCCGTTATTTTAGTTAGAACATCCCGTGTTTTTTCAAAACTCAGTAATATTAACTTTCTTTTAATTGCACTTGAAAACTATGAGGCTGATAAGAAGCGTCAGGAACATGTGCAAGTGAATCAATTTAAAAATGAAGCCTTAAATGAGTATATTAAAAAAATGAGCCTTCCTAAAAAACACATAGCAGTCTCCCATCTGTCTTCAATATTTAGCGCCGGCCTTAAAGATACATACTTTGATATAAATAGCCAGCTTACTTATGTAATACATAAAATATTCGGTTCTAATTCAATTTTCAAGGCTGTTCTTGGCACTTTTATAATTATTGGACTGCTTGGCACACTGTTTGGACTGGCCGATTCCCTATCTAAAATGAATTTCGATTTCGATGGCCATAGTTCCATTGAATCGAAAAACTCCGATAAAGCCCAAAATATGAAACATGAACTGCAGGATTTTCTCAGTAAGCTTAAAAGTGCTTTTGCGCCAAGCATCTGGGGCGTTGCTCTCACTATCGTGGCCATGTTTTTCTATCTAATTTACATAAGGATTATTTGCAACCCCTTACGCTCAAAGATAGAATTTATTACTTTAAATGTTTTGATACCGGAGCTCTACCCTACTCCCTCCCAAAAGTTTACTCAGGCCCTTCAGGTTAGTTACAAAGAACTTAGCGGTCATTTTGATTCCGCACGTCAGGTTGCTGATATGGCAAACAACATGAAAGGCGATGTTAGAACTATGACCACTAATCTGGGAGTTGCTAATACTGCCTTAAAGTCACTTGTACCCGCTGTAGATAAAATAAACAAAGCATCTGACAAAATCAATGATCAATTTGCAAATAATCTAATTAACTTTTCAAAAACTTTTGGTGACAGCGTAAATGCGCTTACGTCTTTTCAGGGAGAACTCAAAGTCTTGTACTCTCAGTTGCTTAGTGAATCATCTACCTTTCAGACAAACGTAAAAGATACCCTTAAAATTCAGCACACTGAAATCAGCGAAATTCTCAACACCCTGAGAACGTATGAAAAGTCCTATCTTGACGACAGAGCTAAGATTGAAGAGGGCATGAAAGAATACATCACACTTGCTGTAAACATAAACGAGAAAATAGATAATTACAATGCCAACTACACCTCTTCATCAATGGAAAAAATAAGTTCCGGGCTTAACAATGTAAAGGATTCAGTACACAGTAAGCTCAATGAACTAGTTACCAGATTCAACACATTTGAAGTGCCGATGCAACAAGCTGCTACAAAAATGAGCGGCTCCTTTGAGAACTTTTTTAAGCAAATGAACCTGCTGTTTGATGAAATGCGCAAGGAATATTCCAAAGAAATTCAGGCCAACGCCGCTCAAACATTGGAGTCAAACGAGTTAAAAATGAAAGTGGCAGCCCTTTTTGAAAAGCTCTCAACCTCCTGGGATTCTCAGATTAGTAGAATCGAGGGGCTCTATACTCACATGACAACTCTAAGCAAAGAAATCAGCTCACTTGGCCTAAACATCACGTCACTCTCCTCCGGAGCACAGAGTTTTGCCTCATACATGGGTGAAATGGGAGAAACCATGCAAATATTTAAGAAAGCTCCTGAAATATTTAATGATTTCTACAAAGATTTGGTTCCTGTCGCTGATATCGTTTCCGAATTTACGACAATGGTAAAGGAGATAAAAAAGAGTGTAAAAAGTTTTGACGAAATCTTACAAACAATAAATAGTACTGAATTTACTCCGCCAAGCTACAATGAATTAACGGATAACGTTAAAGGCCTCTCTGCCTCCATAAATGGCTACACTAACACTATGTACAGTTTCATAGACGAATTTAAGAATTTAACCATGAATTTGAGAAATATTAGTATCTTCACTCCTCAACAAAATGATACGTCCATTGCTGAGTCAATTTTAATGAGAAAGCGGGTTTTTTAGTTAATGGAATATAATTCGCTTAATTCATACAATGAGGATGAGGATTTCAATTTTTGGCCATCCTTTGCCGATCTGATGCTCTCCATTGTGCTTATACTTGTTTTAATTATGTTTACCTCCATAGTTTATATCTCTCAGGGAAAGCTAAACTTAAGCCAGGTTACTAAAAAACAAATGGAGGTTATACACGATATTGCAGCTGTAAGCGGCGTGGATGTGCAATGTAAGAGACAACTCGGAGATGAATATAACGAATGTGTAATTGAAGAGCAAGGGATAGCTGTTAAAAACGAATTGACACTCCAGCGATTTACATTTTCAGACAATATTCTCTTTTATTCAGACAGTTATGAGATTAACGAAAAAGGCAAACTCGTTTTATCCAAGGTAGGGAATGAATTTAAAAAAAGAATTAAATATATAGGTGAAATTCAGATTCAGGGCCATGCCGATACTGATAATACAACTATACACGGTACAAACATGAAATTGGCTGCGCTTCGCTCTATTGCTGTGTTTGAATTTTTGAGAGACAACGTAGGAATAGACCCTGTCAGACAATTTATGTCTGCCACATCCTTTGGTGAGTACATGCCTGCTTGCCGTAAACCCGGAGATTCTTTCGATCTTAAACGGTTAAAGGAATGTAATAAAAATAACGAAGATAAAAGAAAAAATAGGCGTATAGAAATCCTTTTGTTTTACAAAAATATTTCATAACGGATGTTTATCATGTAATACCAATTCGTAGTCAGAAGTATAACAAGGCGGCAAGGAGAAAGCGACGCAGGCGTACTTTTAGTACGCTGAGGAGCTTTTGACGCACGCCAACGAAGTTAGACGATTGAATGCAGATTGGTATAACACACTATTGCAAAGTCCTGTTAACTGCCGAGTAAATTTTTGTAGAGTTTTACAGCGGATTGTGCCATTTTTTCTCTTGTAAAGAAGTTCATAAACCGTTCCCTGCAATTAATAGAAAACCTGTTGTACATCTCCTTTCCGTTTAGAATCAACTTAATGGCATGAGAAAGTTCGGCGGGGTCCCCGGGCTCCACATTAATACCTGTCACGCCGTGCTGGTTAACCCAGCCTACACCGGCAAGTTTTGTAGCTACCACCGGTTTGCCAAACGACATAGCTTCAATAATAACTATTCCAAATGCCTCAGAGCGTTCAACCGAGGGCAGGCAAAATAAATCACAAGCCTCATAGTATGTGCCCAGTTGCCGGTCTGGAATATGTCCGGGCAGAAAAACCCTCCCTGCAAGTCCCATTGATTTTACCATATTGCTTAGACGCTCTCTAAGCGGGCCCTCTCCGGCTATTATTACGGAGTAGCCCTCCCCAAGCTCTGAGGCAGCTTTAATTAAATGCTCATACCCCTTGTAGTAGATCAACCGGCCAAGGCTGAAGATTATTTTCTTACCCTCATGGAGTTTTCTAATGGCTGCAACCTCCTCTTTGTCCGAGGTAAGATGCTCTGTTGCCACTCCGATTGGGATTGTCACAGCCTTATGTTCAAACGGATTAAGATGCCTGGAGCAGGTAATGTAGGTAGGGGTTGTGGTAATTATAGCATCTGCTCTTTTCATAAGCCAGTGCATTACCGGCGCATATAGTTTAAGCAGCAGACGTTGTCTTACAATATCGCTATGCCAATGAAGGACGACTTTATTTTTCGGTTTGGCAAGCAAAACAGCAAGGTTTGCCAGCGGGTCAGGGAAATGCACGTGGATAATGTCGTAGTTTTTGTTTATATCCATAAATTTCGAGATCAACTGGGGTGAGACTGAGGTAGAGAGTATCTTTCCGTAGGACTTTGTACGGATTATGTTGTAGCCGTTATAGATTTCCTCAGAATAGGTGGCATTGGTGTTAGAACAGAGGACATCGCACCTTGTGCCCTCTTTGTTGATTCCCTCGGCAAGGTTATACATGACAACTTCTATGCCGCCAGGTGGTGCTGGAGGATAGTACTTTCCAAACTGCAGCACTCTCACTCTATTAATACTCTCTTGTTTGGTTTGTATAAACTATTTCTTTAAATACCTTTACATGCTGCTCTGAGACTCGCTCCCAGCTAAAGGACTCAGAGCGTTTCAGTCCGTGCTTAATCATGCGTATCCTGAGTTTTTCATTCGTAAGCATTTCCCTTAACCCCTCGGCAATAGTTTCAGTCTTAAGCGGGTCAAAGTATAGGGCAGCTCCCTTACATACCTCCTGCATGGGTGCAATATTTGAACAGACCAAAGGACAACCGGATGCCATTGCCTCAACAAGAGGAAGCCCAAACCCCTCGTACAGGGACGGATGCACTGTCACGGCAGCAAGGTTATAATAGTATGGCAAATCAGCATCACTTAAAACGCCTTTGATTAAAACATGCTGGCTGAGTTGTGCATCTTCGTTAACAGCCTTCAGAAATTCATCATCACCTGTTCTGAACCCCTCCGTTTGGCCAACTATAACAAGCCTCAGGTCTTTGAAGCCAGGTTCGGATAGAAGCATCTCAAAAGCCTTAAGCAACCTCATCAGATTTTTATGTGGTTTCACATTTCCCACATAGAGGATAAATCTCTCCGGCAGGTTTAAGCGCTCTTTGAGTTGTGTCAGAGCTGCCTTATCCTCATATGGTTTAAAAACCTCTCTGTCCACTCCATTATGTATGGCAACTACCTTAGAGGATGGCTGCTTTGTGTATTTTATTATTTCAGATTTTGAAAATTCAGATACTGTAATAATCTTATCTGAGAGTGAGGCTGCCGTGTTTAACATAACCTTGGAATATAATTTCTGTTTCATAGTGAGTGTGTTGAAATGGGCAAGCAAAAACATGTCATGTATAGTAACAACACGTTTAATGGTTTTAAACGGATAAATCGGTACATTAAAATGTGGGGCGAAAAAAAGGTTACATTCCGGAGGAAGCATGCTAAGCATATATAGTTGCTCACTCATAGTGAATACGGAATCGGTGTAGTGAATTATTCTGTGGCTTTCGGGGTTACTTAAAAGAGGATAGATTTTTCCCCTGTCGCCTATAAATGTAAGATTGATGTCATCACGGTTGGATATAGCTTTTAAAAGGCAAGAGATATACCTTCCAATTCCTGAGGAGCCGATTAGGCGGACATCTATGGAAACATTACACCCCATAATGAAAGTTATGTGCAAGCATCAAGTTGCACTCCTTCAACCTGCCATAAACGGGAGCTTGAGCAGCAACACAACATATAAAAACATTTTCGGCCATGATTTATATAATACCAAAACCATATTAAAAATAAAAAGTGTCAGGCTATTGATAATAATTTTCTTTAGCGGCATAAACCTGTATAAACATTTCAACGCTCTGATGTGTCTTAACTGTAAAAAATTTCTTAAAAAACAGGCAATTGACAAGCAGACTCTTTCGTATATATGCTACAATGACAGTTAGGCATAGAAAAATGTTGGAACAAGAGAAAATACATCAAGTTGAATGTCAAATATCTATTGTGGTACCTATGTACAACGAATCGCCAAATGTGGCAGTATTCTTTCAGCGGTTAGTCCCAATTCTTGAGTCAACCGGATTAAGTTACGAAATAATTTGTGTTAATGATGGAAGTGACGACGACACTCTTGTCAGACTTCAGAAGGAGAGACAAAATAACCATGCCATTGCAATTATTGACCTTTCCCGTAATTTTGGTAAAGAACTGGCTCTTACTGCAGGGCTTAACTTTTCAAGAGGAAATGCAGTTATCCCAATAGACAGTGACCTCCAGGACCCACCGGAGTTAATTATCTCAATGATTGCAAAGTGGCGTGAAGGCTATGATGTTGTTTATGCCGTCAGAAGTTCACGCTCCGGGGAGTCTTTTATGAAACGCCTTACTGCAAAGATGTTTTATAATACTATTAATTACATTACCGATATAGACATCCCAAGAGATACCGGTGATTTCAGGCTTCTTGACAGGCGGGTCGTTGACGTGCTTAACAAAATCCCTGAAAACACCAGATTTATGAAAGGACTCTTTGCCTGGGTGGGTTTTAAGCAAACCGGTATATTTTTTGACAGAGATCCGAGGTTTTCCGGTGAAACTAAGTGGAATTACTGGAAACTTTGGAATTTTGCTATAGATGGCATAACTCTTTTCAGTGCAACACCGCTTAAGGTATGGACGTATGCGGGGTTTTCCATTGCTTTGCTGTCTCTTTTGTTTGCAGTCTTTGTGATAATAAAAACACTGGTTAAAGGGATAGATGTTCCAGGCTACGCCTCCATAATGGTCACAGTACTGTTTATCGGGGGAATTCAACTTCTAAGTGTGGGAATTATGGGTGAGTACATTGGGCGGATTTATACAGAGGCCAAAAGGCGGCCCCTTTACATAGTTAATAAGGTTTACGGTATAAAGGACGACAGTACAACCTAAGTAAAACTCAAGAACTTTTTGCCTTTTCACCAAAGACATGGATGACATAAGACAATTGTACGAATGTGCATTGACATTACCCTGCATAGACTGTTAGAATTACCACTCAATGTTCAACTAACATTAAAGGGAGGATGAATGAAAAAGTCTGTTAGAGTTTTCTTTGTTGTTTTGACTTTGTTATTGTCATTTTCCAGTGCGGTTTACAGCGAAGATTGTTCCGGCTTAAAGCAGCCATTTAGTTTTATAGTTTTTGGAGACAGCAGAGCTGACAGGAAAATTGACGCTGCTGTAAGCCCATCACTTGCGCCATTAGTTGCTACAATTAAAGCCTATATAGATAATCCTCAAAAATATTACAAAAACGGTATTAAACCGTCATTTATTATGTTTAACGGAGACCTTGCAGTAAGGGCTAATAAGGAAAACTATGCAACCTGGAAAAAAATAATGCAGCCGCTTTACGATGAAAAATTACCAATTGCTATAGCATTGGGTAACCACGAGCTTTACGATTCCACTACCGAAGAGGGATATTTGCAAAAACAGAAGGATTTTTTAGACTTTAACAACGAGGGGCTAAGCAAGTTCCCAGAGCATGGGAGATGTATCAAGGGGTGGAATAATAATGCCGCATATTCGTTTATGTGGAATAATTCTTTGTTTATCACCATGGATACGTATCTGTTTCCCCATGAGCTTAACGAACACAAAAAATACGACTTAAGCGGATGGATGGATAAAGAGCAATTAAATTTTGTCAAACATGAGTTAATTGCAAATAATAAAGCAACGTTTACCTTTGTATTTGCACATACACCTATTTTTACTGTATTTAATTCTTATCATCCTCTTACTAAAGGTCAGAAAGCATTTGGTGGAACTTACAACGAAAGTCTGCAAAAACTGTGGCAGACTCTCGATAACACAGATGGAGATAAAGCCTATCGCCATATAGATGCCTATTTTTCTGGACACGATCATTTTTATGCAAGAAAGCTGATTAATAAACAGATAGACTCAAAGTGGAAAAACAGTATTCTTGAGGTTGTCTGTGGCGGTGCCGGAGCTCCTTTGGCAAACTCCGAAGGCTGCCTGACTGACAGCGAAAAATGTATAACTTTCGATACTCCGCCGGAAATCAGCAGCCAGTTTCACTTTGTTGTGGTTAACGTATATGATATGTTTGTAACTCTGCACGTTTTTAACACAGAGGGTGCAGAAATAGATCACTATCTAATCGAAAAAGTTGACTAAAGGAGCGTTTAGTATTGGAAGAGCACTTAATAAAAACTGACTTGATATGTTCATATCTGCAAGAAGACGACATATTCTCAAAAGCTAAGAATGCAGAACTTGCGCGGCTATTGCCTTACGTTGCGATTAAATCTTTTACTACAGGACAGACTATATATACTCAGGGGCAGCGCGCCCAGTTTCTTTATATGGTGATAACCGGAGAGGTAAAGCTATTCTCTGAAATTTCCTCTATGACAATTACCTGCAAGGGGAAAATTGGGCTTGAAAGCTGCTCTGAACTTCCTCAATATGTAACATGTGCCACTGTGCTTACCGATGCTGTTGTTTTAATGATTCCGAGGGACAAAATTGACGCTCTTAAAATATCACGTGAAATTAAAGGCGATTTTATCCTCTCTCTGCTGGAGAATTTTACTGGTAACAATGTAGCCTTAGAGAACGAGAAAAACAAAAAAATTGATGTAACAACAGACAAAAAGAAATCTAAGGATAAACACAAGGTGCCGCTTAACAAGGCCATAGGCTGGATTTGTGTAATTATCTTTTCCCCTTTAGCTCTGTGGCAGAGTTACACACATGGTCTGGATTTAAATGCAATTTTTTTTATAGGAATATTCACCGCAACCGTACTTATGTGGATTTTTAAGCTGGTTGACGAGTTTGTTCCTGGACTTTTTGCGATATTGGCTTTTTTGTGTATAGGAGTTGCAGACACGGATGTTGTGCTTTCAGGTTTCATCTCAGATGGATTTTTCCTTGCTATGAGTGTTCTTGGTTTAGGTACTGTTATTGTCATATCCGGGCTAAGTTATCGGGTTATACTTATTTTGATATTGAAATTACCTAAAACCCAGTATGTCTTGAACTTAATATTAATTTTCACAGGTATTGTGCTTACTCCGATTATTCCTACCGCTAACGGCAGAATTGCTCTGCTTAGCCCTTTTCTGAAAGATATTATTGAAACCTGTAAGTTAACTCCCGGGAAAAATGCTGCATCAAAGCTTGCATTTTCAACATTTTCCGGTACCACGCTGTTGTCAGGGATGTTTATCACCAGCAAGTCAGTTAACTTTGTGGTTTTGGGTATGATGCCAATGCAGGTACAGGAGGAGTTTCAGTGGTTGTCGTGGCTTGTTGCATCCCTTGTAACAGGTGTTATTGCTCTTGTAATTGTGTATGTAGCTGCAAATTTAGTGTACAGAAATAATGAAGCCATACAAGTTTCAGCCGACCAAATTCGAGTGCAGCTCAGGCTCCTTGGCCCCCTGTCTTTACAGGAGTGGTCAGCCATAATAGGGGTACTCTTTTTTGTGATCGGGATTCTAACGTACTCTCTCCATAAGATACAACCTCCATGGATTGGCTTGTCAATTCTCTATGGGTTATTGCTTTTTGGATGTCTTAAAAAAGATGATTTCAGAGAGAAAGTTGACTGGCCGTTTTTAATTTACCTTGCCTCGGTTGTCGGCATAATTCAAACTATGAAAAGTGTAGGTCTTGATACTTTGATAGCTAAGCATCTTTCGGTGCTGATACCTTATATGCACTACAACTTTGGTATTTTTGTACTGATACTGGCCGGTATTATGTTTATTATGCGTATTGCGATGCCGATTAATGCAGCGATTATCCTTGTGGCAGCCGTGTTTATGCCCTTAGCAGATGTTGCCGGACTGAACGCATGGCTTGTAGGATTTATTATTTTAGTTTTAGGTGAAATGTGGGTGTTTCCATATCAGTGTTCTTACTACATGCAGTTTCAGGATTTGACTTTAAAAGATAAAATCTATGAGGAGAAATCATTTTTGAGGCTTAATATGTTGGTTAATGTAATAAAACTTGTAGCGATTTACGCGGCTGTTCCGTATTGGAAAATGCGGGGGATACTATGAAACGGAAGTATTTTAATCTATTGATTATTTGTTTCATTTTTGAAGTTATATTGATGCTGTTGCCGTTTAATCTCAGCAAAAAGCGGGTGCTCATCTTGCACAGTTATGACACAAGCTATGGGTGGGTAAGGGACGTTAATGTTGGAATTAATCGTGTATTAAAAAACAAAACCCATTATTTTGTCAGATGGCACTATCTTGATACCAAGCGTCATCCATGGCGTGAGTTTAAAGAAAACGCAGGGAAAGTAGCAAGGAGTATGATTGATAAGTGGCAGCCTGACATCATCATAGCAGTGGACGATGACGCACAGGAGTATGTTGCTAAATATTATAATAACAATCCAAAGATAGACATTGTATTTTCAGGCGTTAATAATGAACTTAAGGACTATCAATTTGACAAAGCGCACAACGTTACCGGCATACTTGAACGACTGCCTTTAGATGCACTTAATGAGGGGTTACAGGCGTTTTCACATATAGCAGGTAAAACAGGTCTAATAAAGGTGTTTTTTATAGGTGATAAATCTGAAACCGTAATGGGAGATGAGAAATGGATAAAACAATACAACTGGAATCCAATTAAACTTGAGGGCACATGTTTAGTCAACACACTGGATGAGTGGAGGGATGCGGTTGATAATGCCTCTAAAAGCGCGGATTACATACTTGTTTCAAACTACAGAAAGATATTACGTTCTAAGGGCACATCTGAACTTGTACCGCCTAAAGAACTGATAGATTTTACTATAAAACATTCTAAAGTGCCGGTTATAGGTACAAACGCATTCTTTGGTGATGATGGTGGAATGTTGGCTATAGCCACGTCTCCTTTTGAACAGGGTACGGTAGCAGCTAAGATGGCTGTAGATATTCTCGATAATAAAACGCATCCAAAAGATATTCCTATTGCCGTAACCTCACAGTTTGTGGTTTCAATGAATGATTCGAGAATTAAAGAATACCACTTTAATTTACCAAAGGTGTATGAGGCAAGCGCAAGAGCAAGCAACCATTTCTATAAGTGAAAACGTACGTTATGAAAAAATATAGCACGATAGCGATAATTTTAGTAGTTTGTCTTTTTTTTGTATTGATTCAAGGTAAGACTCATGCCTTTGCTAAAAGCGTTCAATATGATAAGCATGTGTTGTTGCTAAACTCTTACAACAAAGGCTATCAATGGACTGACAATCAAGTGAGGGGAGTGGAGTCTTTGTTTAAAGAAAAGGAGGAAATTACCCTTCATATTGAATATATGGATACAAAACGTATTAAAAGTGCTGAGTATTACAAGATATTGAGTGAATTATTCGAACATAAGTACAAAAAAATACATTTTGAGATTATAATCGTAACCGATGACGATGCTCTTGACTTTGTCAAACAGTACAGAGAGGAGCTTTTTAAAGGAGTGCCATTTGTTTTTTGCGGCATAAATGATTACACACCAGAAAAAACAGCATGGTATAAGGATTTTACAGGTGTTAATGAAGGATCAGATTATGAAGCCACAGTGGAGGTCGCTTTAAAGCTAAATCCTCAGTTAAAGCAATTTATCGTTATAAGTGACATGATGACAACAGGCATTTTAGAAAAGAACTCATTCATTAATTCAATCAGTAAGTATAAAGATAAAATTAATTTTACTTACCTTGATAACTCAACAATGGATGAGGTCAAACAATATGTCAGCAAATTAACAGCTGATACGGCTGTATTTTATCTTTCCTTCTTCAAAGACAGAAACGGTGAAGATTTCACGCCATCAATGGCTGTGTCTCAGATAACAAAGGCATCATCAGTGCCTGTGTATGGCGGGGTTGACTACATGCTGGGGTATGGGATAGTGGGAGGTATGCTTAAAAACAGTTTCTATCAGGGTGAGTCGGCAGGTAAACTGGCTATTAGAATATTAAATGGCGAAAAAGCAGACAATATACCTGTAATTATGAAAAGTCCCAACACTTTTATGTTTGACTATATTGTGATGCAGAGGTTTGACATAGATATTTCATCTTTGCCTGCCGGGGCCATAGTTATAAATAAACCAGAGACATTTTACTTCAAATACAAACGTGTGATATGGGGAGTTACGGCGCTAATAACCGTTCTGATTGTTTTTATCGTTATCCTCCTTGTTAACATCCGGCAGCGAATCATGGCTCAGCATGAATTGTTAAAATACCAGAATCATTTGGAAGAGCTCGTAGCTGAGCGCACAAGCGAGTTAAAGAAAGCTACGCAGCAGTTGGCGGAGTCTGAGAAAATGGCAGCTCTTGGTGGATTGGTAGCCGGTGTTGCCCACGAAATCAATACTCCGATAGGTATTGCTGTTACCGCTGCCTCACATCTGCAGGATGTGACAAGCAAACTCTCAGTTGCGATAAGTAATAAGACAGCAAAAAAGGATGAGCTTTTTAACTATTTTACACATGCCACAAAATCCAGCGAGCTTATTTTGGCTAACCTTGAGCGAACCAGCGAACTCGTTAAGAGTTTCAAATTAGTCTCAGCCGATCAAACATCTCATGAGAAGCGTATATTTAACATCAAAGATTATATCGAAAAGGTTATAACAAGCCTGAGTCCTAAATTAAAACACACCTCTATCGAAATTAAACTTGATTGTCCCCCCAATATAGAGATAAACAGTTACCCAGGAGAATTGGCACAAATAATCACAAATTTTATAATGAACTCCCTGATGCACGCTTATAACGAAACTGACAAAGGGGTCATAACTATAGGAATATCAAAAACTGATGACTCTTTTACGTTAAAATATATTGATGACGGAAAGGGAATCCCAGAGGAGAATCTAAGCAAGATATTTAATCCATTTTTTACTACAAACAGGGCAGGGGGAGGCACAGGGCTAGGCTTGCACATACTTTACAACCTGATAACCCAAACCTTTAAAGGCACAATTCATTGCGAAAGCACTGTGGGCAAGGGAACCACCTTCACTGTGACAATACCTGCAAGTTAAAATGGTTTAGTTTTATTATTTCCTGTTGAAGAGGCAAATACCAGAGTGACAGCATTTTTAGCATCAGTACTTGTAGTGTTAATTGCCGAGATGGGAGACAAGACCCAGCTTCTAGCGATGTGCATGGCGGCAAGGTACAAGTGGCATACGGTAATGTTGGGGGTATTTGTGGCAACCCTTGCCAATCACCTGTTAGCTGCCCTGGCTGGCACATATGTTACACGGATAGTTCCAATGGTTTATATAAATGTGACTGCAGCAGTTGCGTTTATTATGTTTGGACTTTGGACTATTAAGGGAGACAACTTGCAGTGTGAGGATAAGAAGTCTGAGATGAGCCCGTTTTGGACTGTTGCAGTGTCATTTTTTGTGGCCGAGATGGGTGATAAAACACAACTTGCTGCAGTAACTCTTGCCGCAAAGTATAACTCTATGATGGCCGTTTGGCTCGGTACTACAGTTGGAATGATGGTAGCCGATGGCTTTGGTATTATTGTTGGGGTGGTGATGGGTAAAAACATTCCAGAAAAAATTGTTAAATGGATCGCCGCTCTTATTTTTATACTCTATGGTTTATACAGCCTCTATGTCTTAATACCATAGAATCATACAATCACTTTAACGTTAGCAACCGTTGTGCCGCATTTGCTAACTTTGCTTATCGCCTTTTGATTTTACTTTATCTATAAGCGGATCAAAATAGCTGCCAATCTGCTTTCTAAGGGCCTTAATCATGGTTTTAGCAACAATTGTTGCCGCTCTGCTTCTGGGATGATCAGCTATGGCGTCAATAATCATTAATTCATCAACAAGGTCCTCTTTACACAGCCTCTTGCTGCCCTCAAGCATACTAACCGACGGACACAGACTTACCCAGCCTATCAACAAAGAGATAATGATTGACTCTACCTCGTTATCATCTTCAAAGGCCGTGTGTTTGCTCTTTTCATATATGTGCTTGATAAATCCAGGTTCTTTAAATGTCTTTGCCTTTGTTTCTTTTTTATGCTTCTTAAAATGTTTTACTCCACTCTGGTACTTTTCCTCCTCTTTGATAACAAGCTGATGGAACTCACATTCTGTGCATCTTCGTATTTTAGCGGCATAAGATTCTTTCTTTTTTCCAATAGAAGGTAAAATTGCCCAGCACGCCCTGCCTGCATTTATTCCCCCATGAAGTCCGTTGAAAGATGTTGCCGTTGCTACCGGACACAGCCCAAACCTCTCCACATGCTTACCGCCAGGTTCTCTCCCGCAATTATGAAATTCCCAGCAATTCAGTTTTTTAATAGTTTTGGGCTTCTCGACGATATTTCGCACCACAATAACTTTTGGTTTTTCTTTGACTTCTATATTTTCAATTTTTTCTATTGTAATGGCCATATTACTGCCATTTCCGCTACCACCATTGTCTCCGGTTATTACCGGCTCCCCAAATACCTGCTTATCATCTGACATATCTTAGACCCCCCCGGCTTGTCCGCAGTACCCTCATAGTTTGCGCATACATCACTCTGCCTGTCATACAACTCTTACAACACACAATACAAACTAACACTTTTAATCTGATGTTGTCAATGATTGTTTCTAAATAATTCTTGTCAGAAGTAACAGTGTTTTGTTAACATAAATGTAACAAAATGGAAATACCCTGTCTATCATACAAAGGCTATAGTTTAAGCCTCTACTCACCCTCAAAAGTGGTGTTCTGTGACTGATAAAAATATTCCCATTGATTTACAAATGCTTTTTAACACTGTCCCCATAGGCGTTGTTTATATTGGGGCTGATATGAAAGTCCTGAAAGTTAACGGCTTCATAGAAAAATTAACCGGTAAGACAAATGTTGCGCTAACAGGGAGACCTTGTTATGAGATAATAGCCGAAAAGGTAGATGGCCAAAACAAAGACAAAGGGTCTGAAATGTGCAGCTTTTGCAGAAAACAGCAGTGTCTCTTAACTAAAAATTCTGCTGTTGTGGAAAGATCATTTGGCGAAAAACATATAAAAATAACACTCACTCCTAAATTTAATTCCAAGGGAGAGGTAACTCAATATCTTGAGGCCATCGAGGATATTACATCCAAACTTGAGACTGAGCAGAAGATAGTCTTAAACTCTCAGATGCAATCAGTGGTTGACTTAATACTTCAAATCTCACTTGAACCTATAGACTTAAAGGAACAGCTTGAGCGTATCCTTGATTTTATATTTACAATTCCAAGACTGGCTCTTGAATCAAAAGGTTGTGTGTTTTTAGCCGACGAGGAAAAGAAGAAACTTAAGATGAAAGTACAAAGGGGATTAACCGAGCCGATTACGACCCTTTGTAATGAAGTGCCTTATGGCAGGTGTATCTGCGGTAGGGTAGCCCAAAGCAGGGAGGCAGTATATGCCCCGGACATAGACGACCGTCATGAAATACGTTATGACTCTATGCCTGCGCACGGCCACTACTGTGTACCGATCATTTCGGGACAGAAGCTGCTTGGAGTTTTGAACCTGTTTATCGGACACAATCACAAGAGGGACACCGATGAGGAGGAGTTTTTGGCAACTGTGGCTAACACGATTGCTAACGTTATAGAGCGAAAAAGAGCAGAGGAGGTTTTAAGAGATCAGAAGGAGTTCCTCCGCTCTATAGTTCAATCAACTCAGGATGCCATAATTACAATTAACGCTGATGGCATTGTATTGTTTTGGAATGACGGCGCAGTAAGAACATTTGGTTACAGTACTGACGAGGTTGTAGGAATTCCTCTTAATTTCATAATTCCGGAGCGGTTAATACACAAACACGATGAGTGTATTAAACGAGTGCTATCTACCGGGGATTCTGAGGCTATAGGCAAGACCTTTGAGCTTGTGGCCCAAAACAGAGAAGGGGGTGAATTCCCAGTTGAGTTGTCTTTAGCTTCATGGAAAAATCAAAGAGAAACTTTTTTTACAGGAATAATAAGGGACATAAGCAGGAGAAAAAGCGCAGAGGCAGAGCTTCAGCAGAGTGTTGAGAAGTTAAGAAAAGTAATAGGCGGCATAATCCAGACAATAGCTATGACTGTAGAGGTCAGGGACCCCTACACCGCAGGGCATCAGCGGCGCGTGGCTAATCTTGCGCGGGCAATAGCCACTGAGATGAAACTCAATGAGGATACGATAGATGCCATACGAATGGCCGGCACTATTCATGACATCGGAAAAATCTATGTACCTGCAGAGATACTGAGTAAACCGGGGAAACTTAGCGATATAGAATTCGAACTGATAAAAATGCACTCTGAGGTTGGTTTTGATATTTTAAAAACCATAGAGTTTCCGTGGCCTGTGGCGCAGATTGTGCTTCAGCACCATGAGAAATGGGATGGCAGTGGCTATCCTATTGGGCTTAAGGGTGATGGGATATTGCTTGAAGCCAGGATAATATGCGTTTCGGATGTAGTTGAGGCAATAACATTCCACAGACCATACAGAGCCGGACTCGGCATTGAAAAAGCCATCGAGGAGATACAAAAAGCAAGGGGTACTCTTTTTGACCCCGATGTCGTTGACGCTGCTACAGCGCTTCTTACCGAGGAGAGGTTTAAATTTGACTGACTGAGGTTTAATATACTCAATGGGCATTACCAATTAACTCCACTTATTTAATCTAAATGTAACGAACATGTCACTCTTTTGTAACAATTGAAGTGTTAGACTATATTTGTGTATAAGACTGCAGTTAGTGGTTATGAGTAAGTGAGTTTTAAACCAAAAACCATTTTAATGGTAAAACCGAAACAACAAGGAGAATGTGGCTATGAAAGCAAAGTTAGTAACTTTTTTGATCTTCCTTTTTTTAGCAGGTCTAACAGGCATGGTTTATGGAGAAACTGCAATTGTTAAGGCAGATGGTTCCTCAACGGTGTTTCCAATATCGGCTGCAATGGCAGAGGAATTTCAAAAAGCTGAAAAGGGTAAAATTAGAGTTACTGTTGGATTATCCGGCACGGGGGGCGGTTTCAAAAAGTTCTGCAGAGGTGAGACAGATATAAGCGACGCCTCAAGACCAATAAAAGAATCGGAGGCTGAGCTTTGTAAATCCAACAATATAAAATACATCGAAATACCTGTGGCATATGACGGAATAGCAGTTGTTGTAAACCCAAAAAACACGTGGGTAAAGGATATTACTGTAAGTGAGCTCAAGAAAATCTGGGAACCAGAGGCACAAGCTAAAATTTCAAAATGGAATCAGGTTAGAGCAAGCTGGCCGGATAAGGAAATACATCTGTTTGGTCTTGGTGTTGACTCAGGCACTTACGATTACTTTACAGAAGCCACGGTTGGTAAGGAACACTCAAGCAGGGGGGATTACACATCAAGCGCAGATCCCAATGTTTTAGTACAGGGGATATCATCCGATGTTAATGCTCTTGGCTTTTTTGGCGTTGCCTACTACGAAAATAACAAGGACAAGTTAAAATTAGTACCTGTGATAAATGATAAGAAAGGAAACAGCACAACTGCAGTGCTTCCGACTTATGACAATGTACTTAAGGGCGTTTATCAGCCGCTTTCAAGGCCAATTTTTATCTATGTGAGCGTGAAATCGGCTGAGAAACCAGAGATTCAGAAATTTGTAACATATTATTTAAAAAGTGCCCCAAACATTGTAAAAGAGGTTGGCTATATTTCCCTTCCTGCAACTGCCTATCCTTTAGGGCTCAAAAGATTTGAAAAAAGAATGGAGGGCTCAGTCTTTGGCGGTCACGGCTCTCAGATTGGCGTAAAGATAGAGGACCTTCTCCAGAAAGAGTCTAAATAGAGACTTTCCATTTGATTTGAGGCTCATACCGAGGTATCAATCTCTATAATTGTTACCTCGGGGGGCTCAAATAGGCGTATGGGAGGGCCCCACGTGCCGGCTCCGCGGTTTAAGTATATGGATGAGCCGTTTGTGAGTTTAGTATAGCCGGTGTTTATCTTAAATACCAACAGTGGAAAAACATTGTATGGGAAAATCTGTCCGCCATGGGTGTGCCCTGAAAGTTGAAGGTCAAAAAGACCTACAGAGTCAGGATTTATAATTGGCTTGTGCTTTAGTAAAATTGTGAATTTATCTTTTGGCAGAGCTGATAGCAGGTCTGTTTCAGTTCTTGTCTCGATAATGTTAAATCTGTGAATTTCTTTGTCATCCACTCCGGCTATGTTTAGAGGCCCAATAGTAACTGTCTCATTTCTAAGCATTGTAAATTCCGATTTCTGGGTAAACTCCAGAGAGTCTTTGAGCCCTGCGTAGAGTTCGTGATTTCCAATTACTGCATATTTGCCGGAGGGAGGATGTAGCTCCATAAACAGATTTGACAGCCCGTCTAAGTGATCAAGCTGTCCGTCCACAAAATCTCCGGTTGACAGTATTATATCCGGATTTTCCTTCTTAAGTATGGAAATGATGGGTCTGATTCTGCTTTCCCTGACAAGAACTCCGATGTGAACGTCTGATATTTGGGCTATCTTAATTTTACCAACGCCTTTAGGTATCTTTGGAGTTTTTATTGTAAGATGCACTGTACGTATCACTCGTGCCTCTATAAAGGCATAGAGGTAAGCGGAGAGTGTTATTAATATAGTCAGTAAAAAGACTGTTCTGCTTGTGATTTTTAGCTGTATCATTTTTGAGAAGAAACCAGACTGTGATATTAAACGTATAATTTCAAAAGATATTGAGGCAGGAATAAAAATAACGACAAGCCCCATCCATGTATAACCAACGTTAGCGCTGAGTGAGGCAGCAGTTTCATAGCCGTGGCGTTCTGCAAGCCTTATAAGTATAGGGGTAAAGACCATGAGCGCCATAAAAATAACAAGGACAACCCTCAGGTGAACCGGCAGCGGGAAAGCGTTCGTTATACGGCTATAAATGTAGTAGTGGATAGAGCTGTAGAACGCCACAAAAACTACGACGAATAATTTCATCGCCGTTTTAGTCTGCACTTGCTGATTTCTGTCATATTAATTAAAATAATAATATCTTATTGTAAAACAAGAGCATAAAATAAATCAGCAAGGGGTAAGCAGCATGGCTTTTAAAATAAAAAGAATTGAACTTGAAAAAAAAACTGTTAGGAAAATGATTTCGCTATACTGCAGGAAAAACCACAAAACTTCGGCTAACACACTATGCCCCGACTGCCAGCCACTCCATGATTACGCTCAGGCACGCCTTGACAGATGTAAATTCCATGACAGTAAACCTAATTGCAGCCACTGTACAATACACTGTTATAAACCCGATATGAGGGAGAAAATCAAGGCCGTTATGCGCTTTTCAGGCCCAAGAATGATTTTTAGAAACCCCATCCTTGCCTTTCTGCATTCAATTGATGGAATCATTAACAAAAAAAGCGGCTAATACAAAGGCGGCTGCCCCCTGTTGTGGAAGGGGTTGCCTGCCTTCTCTGATGCCTGTTATTTAGCTGCGGCTAATGCCTTACCGTAATCCGGCGGATTGGTAATTTCCGGCACGATTTCTATGTATTTAATAACATCGTTCTTATCAACAACAAAAATAGAGCGAGTAAGGAGCCTTAGTTCTTTAATCAAAACACCGTAGTTTAAACCAAACGATGCATCCTTGTAATCGGAAAGGGTTTTAGCGGCGTTAATGCCGGCAGTGGCACAAAACCTTGCATTTGCAAAGGGTAAGTCCATGCTTACGTTTAACACAACAACATCAGCGCCTGACTTTGCTGCCTCTTCATTAAATTTCCTTAACTGGGCGTCGCACACAGGAGTATCAAGAGACGGGGTGACACTGATTATTTTTGTTTTCCCAGCAAAATCCTTAAGGGTAACTGCTCCAAGGGCGTTGTCTGTAAGTGTGAAATCAGGCGCTTTGCCGCCAACCTTTACTTCGTTTCCCGTAAGAGTTAAGCCGCCTCCCTGAAATGTTATAACTCCAGTCCTGTCCATATAACCTCCTGCTATTTTTTTTATTGGAATCCTTCTTAAGATTTTATAATATATTACAAGTGCTTGTAAAGATTCTTTTTTTAATGGATAACTCAGTGAAGTCTATCTATTTGTTTGGAGATTAAATCATAAAGCCTTTGGAAATCATGAGGCTGGTTTTCTATAGGCTTATTTACCAGGTCGTTTGTTATGGCTTTCATTTTATCCTTACCTTGAAGAGGCTTCTTGCCAGTACCCTTTACCTTAAAACACTTGTCTATGACTAATGGCAAGATAGGTTTTCCCTTTATCAGCTCAAGCCATTTCCCCGTATTAAATTCTAATTTATTGTCACTACCTGTAAGAAGATTGTAATATTTGTCATATGTATCTTTTAGGTGTTGTAGTGATGTTTCTAAACCAATCTTATTTTTGAATTTATTAAAATCATTTAATTCAGTTAGTTTTTTTATTGCATCTTCATTACTTCTAAATTCTTCTTTTTTATCAAATAGATTAATCCAATTCTGTTTAAAATTTTCTCTTATTTCCAAAATAACCAAATTTGCGGTGTCTATGAAAATTCTTTCATTGCAAAGATTTTGTATACAATTTTCCAGTTCGTCAAAAGATACGGTTAAATATTCCGACTGTTTAATATAATCAGGGATTATAAAGTAGTTTTCGATTTCACGTCTTGGCCATACAAGTAAGTTTGATTCGTCAGGGTCAGGGAAATTACTCCAGCGTTGTTCAATAAAAGCGTCATCATAATGATCTCTGTCAATTAAGAAGTAGTACTTGGGATGATATTTATACATGGCCTCTGCCGCACTTCTTATATGATAAGAAGGCCCTAATGGTTTTACTCCAATTTTTCCGCCTAATAACTTAGAAATCACCTGTGGATCAAGAGAATTTTCGTCGCCCTCTACAAACAGAGTATGTTCTGCTCCTTGTTTGAACTCCTCTGAGCTTACATTTGTTTCTACTTTTGGCATTTAATCATGTAGGGTTATCGCAGTATTATCCGTCTGTCCTTATCTACTGAGTCAGCAATATCCTCAGAATGAGTCGCTATAATATATTGGTTATTTGGAGCCATGATATTTAGCTGTCTTATAAAATTTTTGTGCCACTCGTGATTAAGATGTAGTTCAGGTTCGTCTATTAAAACAACAGCCGATGAATTCTGTGTATAATGCCAAATTAAAAACAAAGTGGATATGATTTCCTTTTGCCCTGAACTCAAACCGTCAAAAGGAAAAGACTTACTGCCGTTTACTGGAGTTACTCTGAAGTCAAAGGTACTATCGGCATCAGCAGTAAGTTTTTCAATTGTACCTTCAGCATAATTTGTGAGTAGGTTGTTAAGTTTGTTTAATACATCTGATGAATCCTTAGGGTCAAGGTTTTCAATTAGACCGGCTTTTCCCGTCATAGCTTTTAATACCTCGACCTTAAAAATGCTGTTTAACGGTTCTTTGTAAAAATGTCCTGACCTAATAACATTTCGTTCCTCTTTACGGTCTAACATCATTCCTAACGGAGTTCTTCCCTCACGGACTTTTCTATAACTATGAAAATACAAAAAGCTGGAAAACAATAAAGGTTCAGAGCCGTATCCCGCTAAAATTTGAAGAAAAGTTTCAAACATTATATAATCTTCATATAAATCGGTAGTATCTAAGTTACGAGGGTATAAAGTTATTTCGCCCTTTTTGGTTAATGTCAATGATACCGATCGCTTTATTTTGTTTATTTCTACAACAGCCTCTATTACAGCCTCATCCGAACCTGAACGTATCCATAAATCAAAAAAATTAATCGGTAAATCTATATTTCCGCGGATTCCGAGGTGTGTTCCGCTGGTAATGGCTAAAACTAAAAGAGTGCAGGCCTCCAGTATAGAGGTCTTGCCAAGGCCGTTAACGCTTCCCATAACAAAAACATCTGGTTCATTCTTAATTTTTGGTTGAGGGAATTCTATTTCAATAGAATCAATTGCTTTAAAATTAGTAATCTTTAAGCGCCTGATTTTTAACTTATTTATATCTTTTCTTGTCATTTTATATCATTCTTTCACTTCAATTATAGACACATAATAACATTTTCCTGCCTTACTGTAAAGTGCACGAATTACCTCTCCTTAAAAAACATTATACAAACACATGAAAGATACTTGACATGACTCATATAAAGTATTATAATAAAGACAGTAAATATATGAAATGAGGGACTAAAAGAGATGGCAACAGGCACAAAAGACTATTACGACTTATTAGGAGTTGGGAAAAAGGCGACGGCAGAGGAAATAAAAAAATCATTCCGAAAGCTTGCCCGGAAATATCACCCTGACCTTAACCCTGAAAATAAAGCCTCTGAGGCAAAGTTTAAGGAAATCAGCGAGGCTTATGACACCCTTGGCGACCCTAAGAAACGCAGTGAGTACGACAACATGAGGACAAATCCGTTTGGTTTCCAGGGCGGTTTTGACAGAGCTGCCGGTAATAATTTTACAGGGGGTTTTAGAGGCTTTACAGACAAACGTGCTGGCGCAAATTTTGATTTCGGAGGTTTTGGCGATATTTTTTCGGAACTTTTTGGATTTCAGGAAAGACCCTCCGGTTCAGCCTCGATGTTTTCCCGGGGCACTGATATTGCAACTAATCTTACTCTTACCCTTGAGGAGGCATTTACTGGAGTTACTAAATCCTTGAATTTAAGACGGGATGCGCCATGTAAGAATTGTAGTGGCTCAGGCAAAAGAAACAAAACACCTTGCCGCGTTTGTAATGGCACAGGGAGCACACATGCTAACGAAAACATAAAGGTTAAGATTCCCCCTGGGGTTTCTCAGGGCTCAAAGGTTCGTCTTAAGAGCAAGGGCGCTCTTGGCACAGGA
>JADFYB010000112.1:0-6679 GCA_015233245.1 Nitrospirota bacterium
GTAGGACACAAATGAACGGAGGTGACACATGGCAGGCCTAACGATTAACACAAATTGTGGAAATCAGCATAATCCAAACGTGCCTGTTTGACAAGTTGCCCCAAAGCAAAATAGAGACTGCAGTTGATATTATTATCAACACTCCGCCCATTGTAGGTGTACCTGCCTTACTGAGATGGCTTTGCGGTCCGTCATTGCGGATCTGTTGAGTAAGACTGATTCGCTTAAGAAATTTAATAGTCTCAGGAGCAAGCAAAAACGTTATTGCCATTGATGTGATAATTGCCACTGCTGTTCTGAAAGTTATATAGCGAAATACATTAAAAGGCGATACGTAATCGCGAAACGCATATAGCAGGTAATAAAGCATTAGTTTATAACTCCCTCCATTTTCAGTGCTCTTGAGCCCTTGATAAGTACGGTATCTCCTTGTGCAACGACTGTGTTTAAAATTTCTGCTGCCGCTTTAGCATTATCAGCTTTGTAGGCAACCCCTGAACTTTCACCTTTTTGGTACTCATCTGAGGCTAATCCCATAAGAGAGCCAACTGCAATAAAGATATCAATTCCCTTAAGGCGCAATAACCGTCCCAGCTCCCTGTGAAACTTCTCGCTCTCAGTGCCAAGCTCAAGCATATCGCCAAGCACTGCCACCGTCCGGCCGCTTTTTAACCTGCAAAGCTCCTCTACCGCAGCCTTAGTTGACGCCGGGTTTGAGTTATAGAGGTCTTTTATCAAAAGCATCCCGTCTCTTCTTTCTATTTCAAGACGCAGCGGAACTCCTGAAAACTCACTTACTGCCTCTGTCATATCGTCCTTGTTTAAACCAAGTTCAAAGCCGGCTGAGAGAGCAGAAAGTGCATTGTGAACGTTAAAAACTCCCGGGATGTTTGTTATCAGAGTCTTAATGTCTCCATCAGGAAAAACCACCCTTGCTGAAAACCCTGTGCTATTTGTAAGACTCTCCACATTCTCAGCCCGCATCGCACAGCGGCTACTGAATCCATACGGCAGTAGTTGTCTCTTAAGTGTGTTGTTTTTCCTTATTACCTCTTCAATAAGATAGTTGTCATCGCCATTAACAATCATTACTGAGGCAAAATCCATAAGCTCAAGCTTAGTCTTTCTGAGAGTTTCCATATCTCCAAAACCCTCAAGATGGCCTGCCCCCAGATTTGTCACAATCCCAATGTCGGGGCGCGAAATGTTACACAAAAGCTCAATGTCTCCCGCCACACTTGCTCCCATCTCAAGCACTGCTGCGCTTTCGTCATTCAGTTTGCTTAAAGACATTGGAAGCCCTATGTGATTATTAAAATTTCCCATGGTCTTAAATACGTTGTAGCCGGTTGAAAGCACCCTGTACACAAGTTCCTTTGTTGTAGTCTTGCCGTTTGTACCTGTTATGGCTATAACGGGAATTTTTTTTGACGCCCTTACATATGCCCCAAGTGATTGTAGCGCTTTAAGAGTATCCTCCACAAAAACAATCACAGTTCCCTTTGGTGGCTTAACACCATCCCTTGAGCTTAAGCAGCAGCAGGCCTTACCGAGAGCTGTTTCTATGAAGTCATGGCCATCAACGTTATTGCCCTTAAGGGGCACAAAGAGCTCATCCGCTTTAAGGGTGCGTGAGTCTATTGAAGCGCCGCTTAACAGTAGTTCTTTAGTTGAGTTATCAGATAAAACCTTACCGCCTGTGGCTTTGACTATATCATCAACTGTAAACACTATGCTTTTTTAATCCTTTTCCTTTAATAATTTCTTTAATATCTTTGAAGCTGTCTCTTTATCACTAAATGGATGCTGAACACCTTTGATTTCCTGATAAGGCTCGTGTCCTTTCCCTGCAATAACAACTGCGTCTCCGGCACCAGCCATATATATAGCATCGCGTATGGCCTTTGCCCTGTCTGGCTCCACACTATAACCCTCTCCAGCGCCCTCCTCTATTTGTTTAATTATATCCAGCGGCTCCTCATATCTGGGATTGTCCGATGTAATGATTGCGAAATCACTAAGGGATGTTGCCACAGCACCCATAATCGGACGCTTACCCTTGTCACGGTTACCGCCGCAGCCAAAAACCGTTATAATTTTCCCCGGAACTATTTTCCTTACGTTTTCAAGCAGATTTTTCAAAGCATCATCCGTGTGCGCATAGTCAATAATTACGTTAAAATCCTGCCCCTCGTCTATAGGTTCAAATCTGCCGGTAACGATCTTTAAGTTGTATATACCGGCAAGTATGTCATTGAAGGGGATACCCAGAGAGAGAGCTGTAGAAAATGCGGCAAGAATATTATATACATTTATGAGACCTCTCAGGTTTGAGGCAGTCTTATAATACTTACCATCTGAGGATACTGTAAATTCAAGCCCTGACATAGAGAGGTTTATATCTGTTGCCCTTACATCTGCATCAGCATTTAAACCATAAGTAATCATCTGTCCGGAGTGCTGCGTGAATAACCTCCTGCCGTACGGATCATCTGTGTTTATAATGGCCGTGCCGGTTGGTTTAACCAGCTCAGTGAAGAGTCTCATCTTGGCGTTATAATAGTCATTCATGTCTTTGTGGTAATCGAGATGGTCTCTGGTCAGATTAGTAAACACAGCTGTGTCAAACTCAACCCCGTCAACCCGCCTTTGCGAAAGAGCATGAGAGGATACCTCCGTAACCACGTGCGTACATCCGGCTTTATACATCTCACTTAGATACATTTGAAACTCCGGGGACTCAGGAGTTGTGTGTCCTGCCGTATGGACTTTATCTTTAATCATGTAGGCAACAGTGCCGATAAGTCCGACATCTTTAGCGTTAGCCTCAAGTATGGATTTCAGGATGTAAGAAGTGGATGTCTTGCCGTTTGTACCTGTGATTCCTGTTAGATTAAGATGTGTAGAGGGGTCGCCATAGTGATTGGCTGAGATATACCCCAGTGCAAGCCTTACATCCTCAACCCTGACAAAGAGAACATCTTTGCCGCTATAGGGCTCAATGCTAATATCATCTTCGTAGATAACAGAGCTGGCTCCATTTTTTACAGCATCGGCTATATAATTGTGGCCATCTGAGTGTTCACCCTTTATAGCAAAAAACATATTGCCGGGCTGTACTTTCCTTGAATCATAAGTAACGCCGTTAGCTGTCCGAGTGAGACTGCCATCTATCTCACGCACCTTTATCCTGCCAAGCACTTCACTGATATTCATCAAATATGTCCTCTTTCCTCAGTTTAATTTAAAATACCCGCCATATTGCCACCCTTATCCACAACCAGGACATTCTTTTTAATCATGTCCTCACGCGGCACATTTAAGTATGTAAGGGCCTTTTCAGCGATATTTTTAAACACCGGTGCAGCAACAAGACCGCCGTAAATTTCACCCCTTGGTTTCCATACAACTACTACCATTGCAAAGGCTGGCTTTTCAGCCGGGACAAAACCAACAAAAGAGCCTATGAAATCTGTGGATGAGTAGCGTCCAATGCTTCTGTCATACATTTGAGCAGTACCTGTTTTGCCTGCCACACGGTTACCAATCACCTCTGCGTACTTTGCAGTACCACCCTCCTGGGTAACCATCATAAGCGCACGGGTTACTATATCCACCACGCGTTTTGACACTATCTGGGGTCCTGGCTCAGGCTTATTAATTTCTGAAAACGTACCGTCTTCTGTTATCGAACCTTTTACCACATGCGGATGTACCTTGTAGCCGCCATTAGCTATAACAGAGTAGGCGGTCACTATCTGAAGCGGAGTCACGCCAACCTCTTGTCCTATCGGCATTGCCCCTATTGAGACTCCTGACCATCTTTCAGGGCTTTTAACCAGCCCTGAGACCTCACCGGGCAAATCAATGCCTGTTTTGTCTCCAAAACCAAACTTCTTAATATACTTATAAAGCCGTTGCTTGCCAAGTCTTTCAGCAAGTTTTATTGTTCCTACATTAGAGGACTTCTGGATGACCTCCATAAAAGTCAAAACCCCATGTGGATGGGCGTCTTTTATAATTTTCCCGCCAACTTCAATCCCTCCACCGCTACAATCTATTTTTTCGTCCTCGCGGGCAAGTTTCTCTTCAAGCACTCCTGAGGCTGTTACAATTTTAAATGTTGACCCAGGCTCATAGACATCTGTTACAGCGCGGTTTCTTCTTGAGGCAGGACTGGTTTTGACAGGATTATTAGGATCATATGTCGGTCTGTTAGAGATGGCTAAAATCTCTCCTGTAAACGGGTTCATCATAACTACTGTGGCAGCAGCAGCCCGCCACTTTTTCATTGCCTCGTCCAGTTCCTTTTCCACTATGTACTGGAGCCCTTCATCAATTGTCAGCACTATGCTGTTGCCGAAGTTCTCAGCATCATCCTCGGAATAAAACCTGTTACCGCGGGCATCCCGCTGAACAGCGTACTTTCCACCCTCGCCAGTAAGCTCCTTATCATACTTAGCCTCGACGCCCTCAAGCCCCTTATTGTCAAGATTGACAAAGCCAATAATGTGGGAGGCAAGAGAGCCAAGCGTGTAGGACCGCTTTGCCTCCGGCGTTATCCCTATGCCACCAATTTTCAGGTTTTCCACCTTTGCTATTTCCTCAAGAGTGATTTTCCGTTTAATCCAGAAAAAGTTCTTGTTGCTCTTAAGCTGCCCGGATAACTCATTGTTATTAACATCAATCATCTTAGCAAGCTGATACAGCTTTTCCTCGTTGCCGCCAAAGTTGGCCCTGTCCAGATATACTGAACCTCGCTCAAGGTTTGCAACAAGCCGTCTTCCTTTTCTATCAAAAATCATGCCTCTTCTTACCTGAATGTCAACCTCGGCAATTCTCTGATTTGCCGACTTCTTGACAAACTTATCGTGATTTAGCACCATAAGGTCAAATAGCCGCCCCACGACAGCTAAAAAACCAAGTGCTATCAAAATAAATACAAAATATACTCTCTTACCCATAGAGAGAGTGCCTCTTAAAAGAGGACTAAATCCTTTCTTTTACGTAAAAAACCTTGTTTCTGTCAGGAAAATCAAAACCCATCTTTTTTATAGCCACATTGTCTATTGAGGCTATAGAAAGAAGATTATCTCTGGCAGCAATGAGATTTCTCTGTTCTTTAACAAGCACTGCTTTCCTGTGCTGAAGCACTCCCATTCTGTACTCGAGTGATTTAATGCTGGAGCGCAACCACACCATATAAAAAACACTAATAACTATTAAACCTATTGCCGCTGCTGACAGAAAATGTCTAAAAACCGAACCTCTAATTTCAGATATCATAGCTTGATTCCTCCTCTGAGTTTGGATGACCTTTCAGCAGGATTTTCCTTTATTTCCTGAGCTTGTGCCATTACCGGTTTTTTTGTTAGAACAGCCATACGTCCCTCTGTTTTACTCTCTGCCAAAAACCTCTTAACTATACGGTCCTCAAGTGAGTGGTAAGAAATCACACAAAGCCGTCCGCCTGGATTTAACAAATCCCGTGCTCCCAAAAGCCCATTTCTTAAAGAGTCAAGCTCATCGTTTACATAGATTCTTAGAGCTTGAAATGTCCTTGTGGCAGGATGGACTTTTCCCCTTCCACCATAAACGTCTAAGACAATTTGCGAAAGTTCACGGCAAGTCCTGATTTTTCTGATACGCCTTGTTTTAACAATCGCATCGGCTATTTTCACACAGGCCGGTTCTTCGCCTAAATCTCTGAAAATCTCCTCAAGCTCTTTCTTATTCAGGGTGTTTACCACCTCTTGTGCGCTTCTGCCACAGGTTCTGTCCATTCTCATGTCAAGCGGATAGTCAGAGTCAAAACTAAAACCCCGCTCGTGGTTTTTCACCTGAAACATTGACATACCTAAGTCAAAAAGCACTCCGTCAACACCTGTTAAACCAAGACTCTCAACGACTTCACGGATTTGGGAAAAATTTTCCTTTACGAATTGTACCGGTTTCCCTATGAGCCGCTCAGCTGCCAGCTTTTGAGCCTCACTATCCCTGTCAAAGGCTATTAATTTGCCCTCTGTCAGTAAACTTGCTATCTCAAGGGCGTGTCCTCCTGTTCCCACAGTCCCGTCAACGTACACCCCATTTCTCTGTACGTTTAGCATCCCCATAACCTCTGCCACCATAACCGGCCTGTGAATAACCATTGAGTTTTTTTCATCCTTACACGCCAAAGCCCGACAATTCGACCTCTATCTGCTTAATTTCGTCGCTGCTTCGTTTTATCACCTTTGACAACCTTTCCTTATCCCAAACCTCTATGATATCCTCCTGCCCTACAACAACAATCTCGGCATTTAGCTCTATCTTTACGTCCTCTCTCAGTGCTGGCGGAATTAATACCCTCCCCTGCTTGTCCACTTCACACTCTACTGCCGACCCTATAACTTTTCTCTTAAAAAACTTCACAGCCTCGTTTGTCTTAGGAAGGCTTTTCACTTTTTCCATCAGAGCCTTCCACTCCTCCTCAGGAAATATCTGCAGACACTCGTCATTTAAAGTGGCCGTTATATACAGGTTATTCCCGTAATTGCTCTTCAAAACATCGCGAAACGAGGCAGGTACTATCATCCTGCCCTTTTCGTCCAGTCTCTGGTTATGTCTGCCGAAAAATCCTGTCATCTACCATTTCCTTCCATTGTCATCCACTTTATACCACTTTATCGGTAATTGT
>JADFYB010000112.1:6814-8150 GCA_015233245.1 Nitrospirota bacterium
TCAAAATCTATGAAACTCAATTTCCTTAACTAACAGCAAAATGTTATATTAAAATTCTATGAGGACAACGAACTCACAAAAGAGAGAGGTGTAAACAAATGGAAATAACAATTAAGGATGCTTATGAATTGGACTACAAGTCGGATTGTCTGGTGCTGCCGTTTTTTGAGACTGCCGACATGGAGCTTTGTGCTGATATAGATGCAAAAATCGGCGGGCTTATTCAGAAGGTGATAACCTCGGGGGAGTTTAAGGCAAAAGAGGGCCAGTGTATAGTGCTTTATGTCTCGGGGGTGATTTTTGACAGACTGTTGTTGGTTGGGTTAGGGAAAAGACAGGACATAACGGCTGAAAAATTAAGAAGAGCAGGCTCAAAGGCCTTTGTGCGGGCAAGGGAGTCAAAAACTGAGATTGTTACAGTATCAGTGAGAGCATTAAATGAGACTGAAAAATCCCTTGGTACATTCAGCCCGTCATATTATTTTACTGAGGGGGCTATGCTTGGTCTTTATCGGTATCTGAAGTACAAAAAGGCTGATGATGATAAAAAAGACGAAAAAGAGATAAAAGAAGCAGTGATTTTGTCTAAGGAAAAAGATTTCCCAGTTCAGTGGCTCACGGTCAACACAATGGCAAGCACGTTTGCACGGGATCTTGTAAATTCGCCATCAAAGGACATGACCCCTGCATCGCTTGCCGATGTGGCGAAATCTTTGGCGGGAAAAAATCTGAAAGTTAAAATTTTAGAGCAGAAGGATTCGGAAAAAGAGGGGATGTGGTCATATCTGGCTGTAGCAAAGGGTTCGGCAGAGCCTCCAAAGTTCATAGTGCTTGAATATACAGGGGGTGGAAAGAGTGTGCCGCTAGCGATAGTGGGGAAAGCTATAACTTTTGATAGCGGCGGCTTGTCTCTTAAACCCGCCGACTCGATGGAGGACATGAAACAGGATATGGCAGGCGGGGCGGCAACTCTTGCCATCTTTAAAGCAGTATCGTCCCTGAAACTTCCGCTTAACCTTATCGGAGTGCTGCCGGCAACGGAAAACATGCCGGGAGGGCATGCAATCAGGCCCGGTGATGTTGTGACAGCAATAACCGGAAAGACAATCGAGATTTTAAACACAGATGCCGAAGGACGGCTTGCGCTTGTAGATGCCATAGGCTACGTCATAAAGCATTACAAACCAGAGGCTGTAATAGATATGGCCACATTGACCGGCGCTTGCTCCATAGCGCTTGGCAACGAGGCTGTTGCTATGATGGGTAATGACGAAAAAATAATGGCTGAAATTAGAGAAGCCTCAGATGAAACCTTTGAACGTGTGTGGCAGATGCC
>JADFYB010000112.1:8250-9358 GCA_015233245.1 Nitrospirota bacterium
ATCTTGTCTAAGTAAAAAGGCGGCCTTTGTAAAACAGCCGCCTTATCATTACAATGTTTACTGAATCAACTTCAGAACAGTTTGCGGTATGGTGTTAGCCTGAGCTAAGACGGAAACACCGGACTGCTGTAAGATCATGTATTTGGTCATATTTGCTGTTTCGTTTGCAAAATCAGCATCCTGAATTCTTGACCGGGAGGCCATTGTTGACTCTATTACGGTATCTATATTATCGCTTACTGCCTGGAATTGGTTTTCTTTGGCACCCATTTTTGCTAATTCCGCTGTAACTACATTCAGTGCGCCATCTACAATAGCGATTGTGTTAGAAGCTGCTGATTTATATCCGTCAACCGATGTAGGGTCAGCAACCCTTAGCGCAGCAAGTCCTGTATATGTGATGGGAGAGGACGCTATATCACTCCAGTTTACTGGATACGGTGTTGCATTACCGGTAAGAGCTCTGGTGCCGACACCGGGAACATAAGCCATAGCGCTGGATGTGTGTATATCTTTTAGGAACATCATAGCACCATCTTTAGATCCGTCAGGACTAAATACTTTGCCGCCAACTGCATCAGTATTTAACGAATTTATAACAACGCTAATAGCAGGGTCTGAGGCTGCGTAACTTGCAAAAATCCTTGATTTAAAAGTACCGGAAAGAAGTTTGGTATCATTAAATTTAGTTTGCTCGGAAATTCGTCCTATCTCCTCTGTCAAGGAATCAATTTCGTTTTGCATGTATGAGACATCAGTGACACCGTACTGACCGCTCATCGCCTGCACAGCAAGTTCTCTCATCCTTTGAAGGTTTGAGGTTATCTGGCCCATGGAACCCTCAGCTGTCTGTGCCATAGAAAGGCCGTCAGCAGCATTCCGCACAGCTATAGTAAGGCCGCGTATCTGAGTCTCCTGTCTTGTTACAATAGCAAGTCCGGCTGCATCGTCCTTTGCAGAGTTTATCCTCAAACCCGATGACAATCTCTGCATCGTGTTAGCAAGGGGCAGCATAGTCTTTCTCAGGTTTCTCTGTGCGTCTATGGACATAATATTTGTGTTAATCGTTAGGCCTGCCATGTGTCACCTCCGTTCATTTGTGTCCTAC
>JADFYB010000113.1 GCA_015233245.1 Nitrospirota bacterium
TTGAATGATCAGATAAAACACCTTTTTTATAGTATAACTCGATTTTGTAATGTAAATCGTCCTATGAATGGGTACTATCTTGAATTCGGCTGTTTTTCTGCTAAAACTATGAGATTGGCTTACGATACATTTCGCCATCTGCATGATTGGACTTATGTAGCATTTGACTCATTTGAAGGATTGCCTGAAATTAGTGAAATAGACAAACAAGAGATCTGGGAAAAAGGCAAACTGTCAATGACTGAAGAGGATTTTATTAATATTGTTCTTGCACATGGACTCCCTAAAGAAAAGCTTATAACGGTTAAAGGATTTTACGACGTATCTTTAACAGAGGAATTAAAAGCTTCTCTTTTACCACAAAAAGCTGTTGTTATATATATAGATTGTGACTTATATGTATCGACCGTTTCTGTTTTGAGGTTTATCAAGGATTTTTTACAAAAAGGAACGATAATAGTGTTTGATGACTGGAACGCTTTTTGGGCTGATCCTGATAAGGGAGAAAGAAAAGCATTTTCAGAGTTCCGAAAAGAAAATCCATCCTTAATGTTTGAGGAATTTGTTAAAACAACTATGAGCCAGAGTTTTATATACGTCGGTGAAAAGTAAAATTACACCTTGGTATGAGTGGCTTTCGTGGTTAAAATCCTTTGTTATCCCCTATTGCAACACGTTTTGAATAAACTCTAACACTTCGTATTTTTCAACGGGTTTTTTATTGCCGATAATGGCTACGGCAATAGCTCCCACGGCATTGCTGATAAAAGAGACAAGAGGCACCGGCATCTCTGCCGCAAAGCACGGCGCAGCATACGAAAAGAACGCATCCCCGGCCCCTATGACATCTATCACTTTTGTGGCAAACGCCGGAGTCCTGTTGATACTCCCATTGCGGCTTATACACAATGAGCCGGCACCGCCTGTTGTGATAATTAAGCGCTCCGTATCAACCATTTGCATAAGGGACACGGCTACGTCTTCAAAATCCTCGTACTTTAGCTGTGTAGCAAGGCGCGCCTCATAACCGTCCAGACAAATAAAGCTGGTGCGGTCGTATTTCGTTATCAGGTTAAGGCCAGCATTTGCCCCGTTTGTCTGCGTGTTTACGGCAAGTGAGTTGGCATGGGCACCGATAAAACCGATTAATCTTTTGGTTATCAGTCCGTGCCCAAAATCCGATACCAGTACAAGGTCATAGTCTTTGATTATTTTAGCTAAGAACTCTGTCATCTGATTTTCCAGGTGTTCGCTTATAGAGGTATCGTTTATGTAATTAACCTCAAATATTTTTGTATTACGGGTGTTTATGTATCTTCTTTTTATGATTGTGGGGGCATCGTCTCTGTAAAAGAAAGTGCTCTTTATGTTGGGCCTTAGGGAGTTCTTTACGAAATCCTCGCGGGTGTCCTCAAGCCCTAATACGCTGACAAGGTGCACGTGGTCACATAAACCCGAGACGTGATTGGCAATGGCAAAGGCACCTCCTGCAAACACCTCGGTACTGAGAAATTTGTTTACGATTACATCGGATTTCGGCGACTTGCCCATAGTTTCACAGTGGCAGTACTCATCCACTATGCCATCCCCTATGATGAGCACCTTGTAGCCTTTAAGGGAATCCAGCCGCTCCTTTATATAAGCGAATGGATAGATTTTAGAAAACTCCCGCAAGTAAGTCTTTATGTGCTCAGGGTAGATGTCAATGAGGCTATTGATTATCTTAGACGATGTAATTGAAAACCCGGAGGTCTCCATGATTTTACTTAGACCAAAGTACAGCTCTTTCTCCTCGGCATAGATTTTATTGCGAATTTGATTATCATTTGCCTTATGCTCCCGGCCCTTGGCAAAGATGTCAGGTTTCAGCCTTTTTACGCAATTAAAGGGCACTGAGTCATCCACAATGGAGACATAGTCAACCATGGAAAGAGAGGCGACGTTTTCTGCCCGCTGAGTGTCAGTAAAAATCGGCCTGCCCGGCCCCTTTCTGACATCAGCGTCCTGTATCACTGTTACAATGAGGACGTCGCCCATGCCTTTTGCGTCTTTTAGATGGCGTACCGAGCCTGGATGAATCAGGTCAAAGACCCCATGAGACTGAACGACTTTTTTGCCCGATTTTTTTAAAGCGTCAACTTTTGCAGCAAGGTCATCAAGGAATAGTATCTTATCTGCGTCTATGTCTGCGATTCCTCTCTGTATTTAAAATTGCATTCATCAGTTAATTTTATAACTTTAGCGTGTTTTAAGGCAAGGAAAGGATTTCTATCCGCAGATGAACGCAGATAAGAAAAATCAAATTTTCTATTTTAATTTATTTATTATTTGTTTGGCGAGGTATTCGTTGATTTCATTATGTCTTGGAATTGGTTGAGACATTTGTGTTCTGGGATTTTGATACCAGTCGTGTCTCCCCCCATGCCTAATCAAAACACAGCCATTATTTTCTATCTCATAAATCAGGTCTTTTCTTTTCAAGAGACTTGAAGCTCTGCAACTTTACGAACACAAGGAATATTGTTACCTGAAAGTTCTTTTAGAATATCTCTGAGGTTTTCCTCTAACTCCTCAAGTGTTTCGCCCTGGGTCATGTAATCAGGATATTTTTCCAAATACCCAAGCCACATACCCTCATTTTGCCAATACACGTATCTTTCCATTTTAGTCCTTCTTTAGATTGTCAGTCTGTATTATAATAACTTAAAACAAATCTTTGAAGGTATCCCTGATGCGTGGGAACAAACTCTTATTGTTTTACGTCTGATTGTTCGACAGGTTTCACTTTGCTGTCTGTGTCGTCGTCAGACAGGGCTTTTTTAAATCCGCGAATCCCTTTCCCTAAACCCTCGCCTATTTGCGGTAGCTTACCCGGGCCAAACAATAGTAATAAAATCGTTACGATAATGAATAAATGAGTTGGTTGAAATAATCCTTCAAACATTTTTTCTCCTTCTTTATCTATGTATTAAGTGGACTTAATCCTGTTAGTTAAAGATAATGGTTTTGACTTACGGATGACTCCTTTGTCATCGTCAAGGAATGTTATGCTTTCATAGTAATCCTCAAGACGAATAAAAGTACCAACCTGTTGAGTCCATGTTTTCAATCTGGAATTGCAAGCTCCAGTATATTATCAAACTGGAGCCTTAAGTGATATTTTGCATCCTGGCCTTCTTTTTCAATTTCTACCGTCTTTCCGCTTATAAAAATATTTGAGTTATCCCAAAAAATAAAAACTTTTTTCATATGTTCTCTCATTCCACATTTTCTCTTTAAAAAGAAGCCGTTCTTAGTGTAACTCAAATAGGATATGTATTTCAACTTTTTTGCTTAAAAATTCGTTAACTTCTTTTCCGTATCTGCGTTCATCTGCGGATAAAGTTCTCAAAATCACAGTAAAAACGTTCCTTTTTACTTTGAATTAATCACAATGCAAAAAGTATTTTAATTTTGATATAATCTATAGTATAATATACATTATACCTTTTTACTGAAAAGAGCGGGAAAAGATGCCTAAAACCATTGGCTATATCCGGGTGTCTACGGATGACCAGGACTACAGGAATCAAAAGTATGAGATCTTAAATTATTGCGATAAAGAACACACTAAGGTGGATACGTGGATAGAGCTTGAGGTATCAACCCTGAGGTCTTTAAAGGAGCGCGCAATAGAGGAGCTTTTGTCCTCTTTGCAGGCAGGGGACAGACTTATAGTGACGGAGCTTTCACGCTTAGGACGCAGCACCAGCGAGGTTATTCAACTGGTAAAGAAATTAGCGGCACTTAAGGTAGAGTTCATTTCGGTAAAACAGGGGCTTAAAATCAACTCGTCAAATGATAACGATATGGCCTCTAAGATAATGGTTACGATTTTTTCATTGTTAGCAGAACTTGAACGGGACTTATTATCCCACCGCACCAAGACAGCGCTAGAGCGGGCTAAGGCAGACGGTAAAAAACTTGGCCGCCCTAAGGGCCTCGGCAAGTCACGGTTAGACGGCAAAGAGGGAGAAATCAGAGGACTTTTGGATAAGCGGGTAACAAAGGCTAACATCGCTAAGATTCTGGATGTTTCGTGGGGCACTGTTGATAATTTTATTAAACGAAAGATGAGGTAGTTTTGTGGCAGGTAATGCCGGT
Source organism: Nitrospirota bacterium (assembly GCA_015233245.1). GTDB lineage: Bacteria > Nitrospirota > Thermodesulfovibrionia > Thermodesulfovibrionales > Magnetobacteriaceae > Magnetomonas. The sequence goes on from JADFYB010000113.1 coordinate 4,144, forward strand.
TTTATGTTATCATGATGTGACGGTAGTGTTATCAGGGAAGGAGGATATACCAATATGGCACAAAACAATGTAGTGTGGCATCATGTGTTAGTAAGCCGCCAGATGAAAGAGGAGCAAAACGGGCACAGAAGCGCAGTGCTATGGTTTACAGGGCTGCCGTGTTCCGGGAAATCCACCATAGCGCTGTCAGTTGAAAAGAGACTGTATGAGGTTGGGGCAAAGACAACGGTCTTAGACGGCGATAATGTCCGACATGGGTTGTGTTCAAATTTGGGATTTTCAATGTCCGACCGCAAAGAGAATATCCGGAGAATAGGAGAGGTTGCTAAGCTCTTTATCGAGGCCGGTGTAATAGCCATGACAGCGTTTATATCTCCACTCAGGGAGTATCGTGATGATGTCCGGGCGCTTGTAGGTAGTGGGGATTTCATAGAAATATACTGTGACTGTTCTGTTGATGTGTGTGAACAGAGGGATGTTAAGGGCCATTATAAAAAGGCTAAGGCTGGTGAGATTAAGGAATTTACCGGCGTTTCCTCACCCTATGAGGCGCCAGAGCGCCCCGAGATAGTTCTTAAAACCGATGCGCTGACAGTTGAGCAGTGCTCAGAGCAGGTGGTGGAGTATCTGAAAACGCGGGGGGTTATCCGTTAACGGCAAACATTGCCTCTATTCAATAGTTCCTGAATACCTCTTCGCTTCTTTACACAAACCCCAGATGCTCCATGTTTGCCTCAAGATATTCCAGCACGAGCATGTTTTTCTCATTAGCCACACAGTGATGGTTACAGACAATTGAAGGGTTTATTTTAAAGAATTTTGATTTAGGGGAATACCAGAATTCCTTAAATCTCACATTTTTCATTGAGCCAATCAGCCCCTCTTCGAGGTTATATGCCTTATCTTGGCAGGAATACACATTGCAGTCGGCCCCGATTACCGGCAGTATCTGAAGGTACGGGCACCATGTGTAATCCTTTTTAAATTTCTCGTCAAGGGCATGGTAGGAGTCAAATATCTCAAAGTGCTCGTTACAGAAATCCGCCTTTGCTCTTGCCACCTGTTCCTTAACCGACTCAAAAAACGGTTTATGATAGGCGTTATTTTGAGCGCCCTCGTTACTTATGATGCACGGGGAGATTTTAACGCTATCCACTCCCACATCCCGAAGTTTTCCTGTAAACTCATATACCTTGTGGCAGTTGTCCTTATCAACGATAAAACTGACGCCAAGGTAGCATTTACCACCAAGCTTTTTGAAATTCAGCAGATTGCCCATTATTTTTGTAAACTCGCCGTGTTTAACACCGCGGTAGCGGGTGTAGCTTTCGTTGTCGTAGCCGTCCATTGACACCCGCACCCAGGTGGCGTTTTGGGCAAACACTTCAGCAGCTTCTCCTGTCAGATTTGAGCCGTTTGTGAGAGTGGCAATTTTAATGCCGGCAGTTGAAAGTTTTAGTGCCGTCTCAGTGATATATGGATAGACCAGGGGCTCACCGCCACCGCTAAAAGTAACCGCCTTAACCCCCATATCAATAATGTCTTCTACAATTTCAAGCATCTTAGTGCGGGCAATAAAATCCCTCCGGTTCATGTCCTTGCCGAGCTGGAGGTTATCAGCCCTGTAGGCACAGTACCGGCAGTTGTGATTACAGACATTAGTCGGTTTTATTCGTATGTGGATTGGAGGCAAAATCTCAGGACGGCTAACCGGCAGCGAGTCCAGTTTTTCCTTAAAGTGGAAAACCTTCATTTTAGTGTATAGTCGGCTCATTTAATTAGTCCTTAACCGCCTGCCTAAGCCCCGGAATGCTTGCAAAATGGGTATCCAAAGTAAGAACTTCCATGTCGTGTTCTAATGCAATTGCGGCTATCAAGAGATCGGACATTGGTATAGTAACTCCCTTTAGACGAAGTCCGGCTGATATGTTTCCGGCTTTTGTCCATAAATCGGAGGTCATTTCTATATAGGGGAGCGCTGATAACACACCACAGAGTTGTAATGACTCCACGGCAGACTTTGCGCCTTGCATAAGTTCATAATAAACAACGCCGCAAATAAGCGCCTTACCTGTCTCAATTAATTTAGTAACGGTATCTGCAGTCTTTGAAGTTCCTCTAAAAAACTCAACCCATGCACTTGTATCTATCAAAACACTCCTTTCATCCTTTTTCAAGGAATCTCTCTCTTTTCTTTTGGGTCTTCATTTCTTTCTCTTCTTCTGCTTTCCAGTCAAATGCTAACGAAATGTTACCCCTAAGCGCCAGAAGATCTTTTGTCTTTTTTTGCCGTACGTACTCCTCCATGGCGGTTGTGATTGCCTTTGTCTTTGACTTTTCTCCAGAGAGCTTTTGCACGGTTTCAATCAGCTCGTCAGATATGTTTAATGTCGCACGCATAAATTCCACCTCTTCTATGTCAATCTATTATATGCTATTATAATCTGTTTTATCAAGCATGCTTTTTTGTTGTAATAAACATTCCTGAACTATGATTACACTGATTAAATGACAGACTATGATTTCTTAGGGGATTTGCCTACCTCACATCCAACATGAGAATTGCAAACACAGATTGACACAGATAAAAATTAGATACCTATCATCTGTGTTTATCCGTGTGTATCTGTGATTAACTCTATAGCATTTTCAAAACACAAGTGATGTGGCGGCAGTGTTTTCAAAAAACTAAAAGCCAATCCGCAGATGACGCAGATGGACGCAGATGAAAAAAAATATCTGCGAAAATCTGTGTAATCTGCGGATAAAAATCTTTTCTCTGTTTCCATTATTTATGATTTTCTGATGTTTTGCATTACTATCCACTTTGCAAAATACTCCCAAACCCTGTAAAATAAAACCTATGTAAAATAATTTCCATCATATGTCTCAATTAGGAGAGCTGATTTAAAATGGATAAAAATAAACTATTAGAAATAATCAATAAAGCGCATAAAGATAATAATTCGGTATTAGTCTTATCAGACAAACAACTAACAGCGCTGCCGCCTGAGATTGGAAATCTTACTAAGTTACAAAGGCTTTATATTAGTAACAACCAACTAACAGCGCTGCCGCCTGAGATTGGAAATCTTACTAATTTACAAATATTTGATGTCAAAGGTAACCCCCTTAAAACCCCACCGATAGAAATTGCCTCTAAGGGCATTGATGCCATAAGAGAATATTTTGAATTGCTGAACAAGAATGCTGATGCTGTAACAAAACTATACGAGGCAAAACTCATAATTGTAGGCCAGGGTGGAGTCGGAAAGACAAGTATTTTAAGAAGATTAACTGATAACACTTTTTCTGATACACAAAAGTCAACCGAAGGCATAGAGATTAAAGAACTAAAGATTAGACCGAAGGGTTGTAATGAAATTACACTAAATGTGTGGGATTTTGGCGGGCAGGAGATATATCACGCAACGCATCAGTTTTTCTTAACCAGGCGCTCCGTCTATATGCTCGTCTGGGATGCCAGGCAGGAGGCAGTCTTTGGCAGAATCGAAGACTGGCTTAATGTGATAAAAGCCTTTGGCGAGGACTGTCCCATTATTTTAGTGCTTAATAAATGCGACCAATACATAGAGGAAATTAACTTTAAAGATTTAAAAGCAAAATTTCCCAATATTGAGGGCTTCCTTAAGGTTAGTTCCAAGCATCCCGAAGATGGTCCAAACTCTTTTGATGAGCTGAAAGCGGTGATAGGCGATGTGGCGTCTAAGCTCCCTCTTATGGGCACAGAGTGGGTAAATTCATGGATTAAGGTAAGAGAGGTTTTAGAAGATGACACACGGCATTACATAGATTATTCTGAATTTAAAGCGCTGTGTAGAAAACACGAAATAGCGGGAAGTGAAGAGAGCCTGCTTGCCGAATATCTTCATGATCTGGGCGTATTTCTGCATTTTAAAGATGACGTGATTTTACGAAGCACATTGATTATAAAACCCGACTGGGGCACTCATGCGGTCTATAAGGTGGTAGCGTCAAAAAAACTGAAGCGCGGTGTTTTATGCGAAGACTACCTGCCGGAAATCTGGAAAGATGCGGATGGTTATCCCAATTCTCAATACCCTACCCTTTTGAGGCTTATGAAAAATTTTGAACTCTCTTTTGCTATGGGAGACACAAATAAATACATTATCCCAAGCGTTTTACCAAGAGAGCCGATAGAAGTTGATGATGATTTCACTACCTGTACACACGTCTTGTACAAATATGAATTCTTACCCAAAAACGTGATGCCACATTTTATAGTCAGAGTTCATGACTTAATCAAAAGAGATGATAAGGATAACTACCAATGTTGGAGAGAGGGAGTTATTTTAAGCAAAGAAACAGAGACAGAAAAAACCTCATCATATATTAAAGCGGATGAGTCTAAAAGATTGATAGACATAAAGGTAACAGGCGAAAGTAAACGGGAATTTCTCTGGCTTATAAGACAGCATTTCGATACAATTAACGATAAGATAAAGAAGCTGAAAGTGGATTTATTAATACCGTGTTCGTGTACTGAAAATTGCCCGTCAGTATATAAATATTTTGATATAATCGAGTTTGAAAAAGATGGGATAGCTGATTTTCCATGTATGAAATCAAGAAAAAAAGTTTCAGTCAAAGGACTTCTTAACGGGATTGAAAAACCGGAAAGGAGGAAAAAGGAGGAGGATTCAAGAAACATGGGAGACAGTAAATTTGATGTGTTTATCAGCCACTCATCAAAAGACACTGATTTCATTACGGATAAAATTCTGCCTAAGTTTAAAAGCAGAAGAATAACCTATTGGATTGACCATGAGCAGATTGGATTTGGCGATGGGATTGTTAACAAAATAGAAAACGGACTACAAGCCAGCAAGCACGTTTTGGTCTGTCTGAGCCCCGCACTTGGGAAATCAAACTGGTGCAGAGCCGAATATGAGTCTGTCTTACTCAAAGTAATTACTAAAAAAACAGACAAAAAAGTTATACCCCTGAAACTAAGATTGGAGGATGGGGATGATTATGATACTCCTTTGTTAATCACAGGCATCAAAATGGCAGAGTTTTACAACAGCAAGACGTTTGAGAAATTAATGGATTATCTTGTGAAGTAGCGGCAGGCGTAAAGTGCCACATGTGTTATAATATATGAAATGCAACGCAGCGAAGCCAT
>JADFYB010000114.1 GCA_015233245.1 Nitrospirota bacterium
TGTCGCTTTTTCCTCGCCGCCTCGTTATACTTCTGAATGCAACTTGGTATTACAAACTAAATTATAGTAGCATTTAATTAGTAATGATTGTCAAGAGCCTAATACCGGTTTGCATTCAAAGATATAGTATTTTCAAATTTTTTCTTTAACAGAGAAAAATTATAAATAAAGGTAACAGAGAAAAATTTTTATCCGCAGATTGCGCAGATTCTCGCAGATTTTTTCATCTGTGTCCATCTGCGTCATCTGCGGATTATTCCTTACTTTTTTGAAGGCTTCCTTGTATAAATTGTTAAAAATGTTGACAATGCTTACCGGAAACATGTAGGATATGGTTAGCAATCGGGGCGTAGCGCAGTTTGGTAGCGTACACGGTTCGGGACCGTGTGGTCGCTGGTTCGAATCCAGTCGCCCCGATTAATTTACTAAGTGTGCGCTTCATACCAACGTAAGACAGAAAATACAGAATAAGAATCTTTTCCGCAGATTTGAAATTATTTCTTTCCTCTGTTATTTTTAACGGTCTTTGTTGTGTTCAAAGACAAACTTAAATTATAAAGGTTCCTAAAGTTTTCTCATGAGGCAGCACGGAAATTGAATTGCCAGCAATGACAACAATATCCTGCTACTACTGCGGATTTTAGAAAGGTATTTGTGCAGGTAACTCTTTAGTTAACTCACCAGTTCACTGGCATAGTAACCACACCAAAAACAATCGTAACCCTTCTTCCTTTGCCTGCCAAGACAACATTCCCATGTCATAAAACAGCCTTTGTTCTGGCACCAAACTTCAGTATTACTTACTTCTTCTTTAAACATATTCCCTCTAAATGGTAAAACATTTAAACATCCTGTTAACCCCTAAAATTATAAATAGCAAATCACATGCCATATATAATTATAGAAAAAAACAGCTATAAAAGTACAGTTACAAATTTAGAACTTTAAATAAAGTGTCAAAAAAAGACACACCTCGTTGCATAATTGACACACTAATGTATAAAGTAGCAGTTTATCACTGCCTATTGCCACATCTTTTCCGTGTCCACAGCCCGCCATAACGCCGCCCTGGAGAGTTGGTTAAATCTGTGCCAGTTCTTAGGACGGGAGTTTACGATCAGAGCAACCGCTACGGAATCCTCGCGCCTTCCCACATAGGCTAATGTGCCGGGAAGTGAGCCGCTCCTGTACCATAAACTTTTACATGATGCCCCACCCTCCTCCACATTCCAACCCATACCAAAATACTCCGCTTTGTTATTCCAGTATGAGAGCGCAGGGCGTGACAGCATCAGTCTTAATGATGTCTGTGATATTGGCGGAGAAACTGCCGGATTGTCTCCGGCTACTGTTGTTATAAATTTGACAAGGTCTGAGGCAGAGGCTATCCATGCGCCGTCAGCGCTGTGTGTCTCAAGAGCAAACTCTGCCCCGTACTCCTCAGATACAAGCCCGTACTCTCCTACAAAAATACTCGGCTTGAGTTTTTGGCCGGCAGTCGGATAATACAGTGTTTCACCCTCCGCTCTGTCTTTTTGTAACGTCTTACCCAATCGCATCGATAATATTCCCATCGGGTTTAAGACCTCAGATTTAACATATTTTTCGTAAGGCATTCCGGATACTCTATCTATTATCTTGCCAAGGATTACATAGCCGATGTTTGAGTAGGCATACTCTGTGCCCGGGTCAAAATCAAGCGGCTTACCCATCCAGTAACGCACTGTGGTGTCAATGTCAGCCGGCGGCCTCTTCCCGGCAAGTTTAGCTGCTATCACAGCGTGAGGGTAGTTTACCGGGTCTCCGCTTCTTTTTCTGTTCCATCCGCCGGACATCTGTAAAAGCTCCTGCACTGTTATATCGTAAATTCTGGAGTCTAGCATAGTACCGCTGTCAAGCGGAGTAAAATCATTAAGTAACCTGAACACTTTGTCCTGTAAACTTAATTTACCGTCCTCACAGAGTTTCATTATGCTTACTGCCGTTACCGCCTTTGACACACTTGCCACTCTAAAGAGAGTGTTAGAAGTTACCGGCACATTTGCATACCTGTTGGCATACCCAAAACCCTTTGCATACACGATTTTACCGTTTTTCGCTACTGCCACCGAGGCCCCTGTAACGCCATATTTACTCATTTGCTCCGACAACCACCTCTCATACCCTTCTATGCCAACCACAGAGCTAACATTAATTTTCTCAACTGTTAACCTTGCAGCCCGTTTTTTCTTGTGGTGTCTGCCGGCATGACTTTTATTTCTGCTGTGCTTACGGTGCTTTACACGTGCCTGTACATCTGACGGCACAAGCAAAGTCAAAACAAAAACCGCTATGAGAATATACACTAAAAACAATTTGTTCAGTTTTTGATTATTGGTAATCAGCATTTTTCATAAACTCCATCCAAATCGGCAAAGCAGCCTGAGCGCCGGTTTCTTTGCTTCCTATCGGTTTGTGATCATCGCGCCCTACCCATACACCCACCGCCAACCGGTCGTCAAACCCCATAAACCACGCATCTGCAAAACTGTCCGTCGTGCCGGTTTTACCATATACTGTTTTATTTAATGCCATAGCAGCATTTCCGGTACCCTCAGTTATTACCGCTCTGAGAAGTTCTTTTAGCTCTGAACCTACTCCCTCATCTATCACGTTTTTATAGGATATTTTCATCTCCTGAAGAGGTACGCCGTTTTTGTTGGTAATCTTTACTATGGAATACGGCGTATAACGGTTTCCACTGCTAAAGGCAGCATAGGCGTATGTCAACTCTAAGAGAGTCAGGTCTGAGGCACCAAGAGCAGACGGCATATAGGGTTGTACAGGATTCTTAATACCAAGCATTTTAGCTGTTGATATAACTTTCTTAATGCCAATCTTATCGGCAAGATACACAGTGGCAGCATTCAATGAATGCGCAATGGCAAAGCGCATCGTAACCTCTCCGTTATACTCATGGCTGTAGTTGTGAGGTACCCAGATGTCAGCCTTGCTGCTGCCGGTAAAACTTATCTCTGCGTCCATGATAGTGCTCTCAGGGGTATATCCCTCGTTAAGGGCGGTCAGATAGACAACTGGTTTAAAGGAGGACCCTGGCTGTCTTATAGCCTGTGTTACCCTGTTAAACTGTGTTTCCCAGAAATCCGTGCCTCCAACCATGGCCTTAATTGCTCCGGTTTGGGTATCTACGGCAAGGAGAGCCGCCTGAACGTTTTTCCGTTTCCGTTTAGCTAAATTATTTACGCCAAATAAAACCGCCTTTTCCGCTATCTTTTGCAGACGGTAGTCCAGCGTGGTATAAATTCTTATACCCGCTGTGTAGAGCCTTTCGCCATATTCGTCCTCAAGTTCGTTTCTTATGTAATCTATAAAGTATGGGGCATTGTACCGCCTTGTGTGTACATTTACTGGAATCGGCTCTTTCAAAGCTTTTTCACATTGTGCATCGGTTATAAATCCAACGGAAAGCATCCGTTTAAGAACAAAATTTCTCCTTTGCATGGCTTTTTGAGGATTCTTAAATGGTGAATACGTGGTTGGAGCTTTGGGGATGGCAGCCAAAAGAGCTGCCTCAGCAATGGATACATCTGAAGTGGCTTTACCAAAGTACGTATAAGAGGCCGCCTCTATGCCGTAAGCACGTGTGCCAAAATATGTCTGATTTAGGTATAGCCCGATTATTTCATCTTTTGTGTAGTGGCGCTCTATTTGAAGGGAAAGGGCTGCCTCCTTTAGCTTTCTCTCAAGTGACCTTTCAGGTTTTAAAAATAACATTTTAGCTAACTGCTGGGTTATGGTGCTGCCGCCCTGTACGAAGGATTTAGCCTTAATGTCTTCATACATTGCTCCGAAAATTCTGACAAAATCTATTCCCTTGTGCTTATAGAACCTGGCATCCTCCACTGCAATGAATGCCTTCTTTACGTGGTCCGGAATCTTATAGTAGGGGACAAAGGTTCGTCTTTCTATGAAAAGCTCAGCTAAAAGCTCGTTATCTGCCGAGTAAACAAGAGAGGTCTGAAGCGGGGTATATTCCTCAAGCATCTTAATTTTGGGTAAATCAGAAAGAGTCCAAAACAAAAATCCTCCGCCAAATCCCAGCGACAGGGCTATAACCATAATTACAAAACCTAAAATAAAGGGAACTTTTCCTCGCTTTTTTTGAGGCTTTGCAGGCTCTTTGCGAGGTACCCGCCGTGCTGCTCTCTTTTCAACCATCCTCAAGTTTTATAGAACTCCCTCTAAAGAGTAACAGCAAGCAGATAAAAAAATCAAATAGCGCAAAATATCTGCTTGTGTATGTAAATAAAGTTGACAGCAAAATTGCTCAGGCGTTATGCTAAAAGCTGTTCTTCTAGACGGAGGTTGGTGATATTGTTCTACAATGGTATAATGAAGTCGCTGATATATATAGAATGTGCGGAGGCATTTTATGGCTAATACGTTACTAAATAGCGAAATGGCATCTTTGGTAATATCACTGCTCTCAGTTGTGATTCAAACTGCTGCAGTAGCTATGACTTTAAGATTGATAAAAATTACGGAAAACCGCACCGCCTGGATTTTTATTTCTACAGCTATTTCTCTTATGATTATCAGACGATTAGAAAATCTCTACGCGTTTCTGTTCAGTGACGGAATAATAACCCCGGTTATCTTTGAAGTAATTGGTATTGTTATATCATTTTTTATGCTTGTTGGAGTTTCAAAAATTGCACCAATATTTCTTACCTTAAAAAAATCTCATGCTAAAGTAAATAAATCCCTGTCTGAAAAAGAACTTCTCATCAATGAATTAAAACTAACAAAGCAGTTAATGGAGACAGTTGCAAATGGAATCACTGAGGAGATTTTTCTTATTACTAAAGACTGTGAGATATTATGGGCAAACAACGCTGTTGTGGAAAATCGGAAATGTGATCTGAATAAAGTAGTTGGAATGCACTGTTATGAAGTGACGCATCATAGTGATGTGCCCTGTACACCGCCTGATGATCCGTGTCCAATAGGCGAATTTTTTAAAACCGGAGAGTCTGTAACTGTTAGCCATGTCCATTATGTCAATGAAGATACACGCTCTTTTGTCGAGGTAACAGTGTATCCGATTACAAATGAAGAGAGCATAGTAGATAAGTTTGTTCACGTATCCAAAGATGTCACAGCAAGAATGTTACGGGAGGAGGAAATCAGCAATCTTAATAAAATGCTTGAGCAGAAGATTAAGGTGGAGGTGACTTTGAGAGAACAGGAGAGACAGTTGTTAATTCAACAGTCTAAGATGGCAGCCATGGGTGAGATGATAGGCGCAATAACTCATCAATGGAAACAACCGTTAAACATAGTATCACTAATAGCACAGGGGATGCCCGATGCTTACGAGTACGGAGAGATAAATCGGGAATATATAAAAGACACTGTAACCGGTATTTTGGAACAAGTCAGTTTTATGACAAAAACTGTTAACGATTTCAGAAATTTTCTTAAACCATCAAAAGCAATAACAGAGTTTGACATAAAAGCTGCAATAGAAGATATATTGTTTATGTTCAGATATATATTGAGTAAATCCAATATAGTTATTACATTTTACAAAGATAACCATTTGGATAAATTTACAACAACAGGACACCCGAATGAATTCAAGCATGTCATATTGAACCTGATAAACAATTCAAGGGATGCTATATGTTCAATGTGGGAAAAAAACATTATGAGCAAAGATATAAAGGGGAATATACATATTCATCTTTCAAAGGACAATGATAAGGTGATAATTACTATAAGCGACAATGGAGGGGGCATTCCTAAAGATATAATTGACAATATTTTTGAGTCTTATTTCACAACAAAACCCGATGATAAAGGCACAGGCATTGGCCTGTACATGAGCAAAGCCATAATTGAGAGTATGGGAGGCACTATCACGTGCAAAAATATAGAAGGCGGTGTGGAGTTCAGAATAAATCTGTGATAATTTAAGGGAAGGACTATGTCCTTCCCTTAAATTAAATTACCTTATGACTTCAATTCAGCTCTATTCCTCTTCGTCTTTTTTCTTTCTTTCACTGATTAGTTTTTGTGCCAGATGATGGGGTAGCTCCTCGTAGTGAGAAAACTCCATTGTGTAAAGGCCCCGTCCTGAGGTTATACTGTGAAGTTGGTTAGCGTAGGTTAGCATCTCAGACATAGGAACAAGGGCTGTGACTTTTTGGTTACCGCCCGGGCTTGAATCCATTCCCTGCACCTTACCGCGCTTAGAGTTTAAATCTCCTATGACGGCTCCAAGGTTTTCCTCCGGGCATATTGCCTCCATTTTCATAACAGGTTCAAGAATTATCGGGTGGGCGTCGGCAACTGCCTTTTTAATGGCAAATGAGCCGGCTATCTTAAATGCCATTTCTGAGGAGTCCACCGCATGGTAGCTGCCGTCAAAGATAGTTACCCGGACATCCACCATCGGGTAGCTTGCAATAATACCGCCTTTTAGTTTTTCTACGATGCCTTTTTCCACAGCCGGAATGTACTGTCTTGGCACTGAGCCGCCAACAATTTTATCTACGTACTCAAACCCGGTGCCACGCGGAAGCGGCTCTATCTCTATCCAGCAGTCCCCATACTGCCCGCGGCCTCCGGACTGCTTTTTGTACTTGCCTTGTGCTTTGGCACGTGCCGTAATTGTCTCACGATATGCAATTGTAGGGGTTTTCATCTCAACCTCTACTCCAAATTTTCTCTTTAGTTTATGAAGAGTTATCTCTATGTGAACCTGCCCCATGCCAGAGATTATCATCTCATTTGTCTCATCCTCACGGTGAAACCGCAACGTAGGGTCTTCATCCAAAATCCTGTGAAGTCCGGAGCTGACCTTTTCCTCATCTCCTTTGGTTTTTGGCTCTATTGCATACGATATGATGGGCTCAGCAAACCTTACCTCTGGCAGCTTTACGTGTGTGGCCTCACCGCAAAGAGTGTCACCAGTGCCGGTTTCTTTAAGTTTTGCTACAACTCCGATTTCACCTGGCCCCAACACTTGAGCAGGCGTCTGCTTTTTACCAAGCATGTACGATACCTGGCCGATTCTTTCCTTTACACCCTTGGATGAGTTAAAAATAGTGGTATCAGGTCTGATTGTGCCGGAAAAAACCCTGAAAATCGTAAGTTTACCTGCGTACGGGTCTGCTACGGTTTTTAAAACGTAGGCGGCTGGATGCTCGGCACTCTCCGGTTTAAGGATAATGTCGGAGTTATCTTTCAGGTTTTTAGCAGTTATGGGTTTATACTTCACTCTGTCAGAAGGAGATGGAACACAGAATAGAATTGAGTCAAGAAGCGCCTTTATACAGAGATTTTTCTCTGCCGAACCACAGAGCACAGGAAGGAAACACCGTCTGTTAACACCGTCTTTTACACCATTTAGCACCTCATCTGCTGTAAGCTCACCGGTTTCAAGGTATTTCTCAAGCAACGAATCATCTGCCTCTGCCACTACCTCCACCAGTTTTTTCCTGTACTCCGACACCTTGTCTGACATATCGGCAGGAATTGCCGTCTCCTCATAATTTGCACCACTTAGTGTGTAAGCCTTCATTTTGAGTAAATCCACATATCCCTTAAATGATAAACCCTCACCTATGGGTAGTATTACAGGAAGTGGATCTATTGAAAAAGCATCCTGTGCCTGTTGCAATGCTGTGAAAAAATTAGCATTTTCCTTGTCTATCTCATTAATAAAAACCATTGCCGGTGTTTCAAACTCAGTGATATAGTTCCAGATTTTTTGCGTTTCGGCTTTTACACCGCTTTCAGCCCCTATTACTATCAGGGCACAGTCTGTTACCCTTAAACATCCCCTTGCATCCTCTATGAAATTTATAAACCCCGGCGTGTCCATCACGTTTATCTTATGCCCTGAATAGTCAAATGTTGCCACGGCTGACGTTATAGAGGCCTTACGCTCTATCTCCTCAGGATCAAAATCACTGACCGTGTTTCCATCTGTCACAGTTCCCATCCTGCCAATAACTCCGGCACTTAGCAGAAGTGCCTCCGTGAGGGTTGTCTTACCTGAGCCGCTGTGTCCTGCCAATGCTATGTTACGAATTTTTCCCACTTCGGTGTTTCCCATTATGTCCCCCTTTTATGCTTGATATTAATATTTTTGTCTGTTTTAAAGTATTTGAGTAACCACCGGTTTATTTTCAGTCGTTTTCTCCATTTTTCGTGATATCAGACTTGCTATGAAAAAAAGCACGGCAAAAGCGCCAAGCCCCGTTATTGCAGAGATAAGTTCGGATGATACTCCGTTAAAAAATTGGGATAAAAAATATTTTCCAAAAACTGCCCCAAGTATCAGTGCAAGAGCAGGAAAACCATAAACCAGAAATGTCCCCTTCATATAGGTGAAGCGCCTCATAACAATAAGCACACGTTGCCCTGCTTTGGCCTGAGCCTCATTAAGTGCCTCAAGCTCCACAACATTATCATTTGTGCTGCACTCTCCGCTTTGCGGACAATCATGGCACACGTTTGTCTTCTGCACCTCAACAATCGCAATATGCCCTCTTACTGCCTTAACAAACCCTGTTTCATCCATGACTACGATTTTAACATAATCTTTTCTTTATAAAAAATAGATTCTTTGTAAAATTAAACTGATAATGAAATTTCATGTTTTTAGTCGCCTCGCTTTGTGCTTTACTGTCTCTGCTGCGTACTGGATTGCTTTACAATTTAATTTGTGTAATAATAAGTAAATTTCTCTAAAAGCGTATATCACTGAGCGATGTGGTATATTTAAGAAAAGGAGGTATGTATGAAGAGATTTGGGGTTGTGGTTCTGTTAAGTTTTGTGGTGCTAATGTTTTCCACACTTTTGTATGCACAAAATATTGAAAACGGAAAAGCACTGTATAATGACACAAAATTAGGGGGAGGCAACACAGGGAAAAGCTGTAATTCCTGTCATCCTGCCTGTAAAGGCATTAAACCTGAAACTGCAAATTCAACGCGGCTTGAGGATATTGTTAACGGTTGTATAACAGGACCACTGGCTGGTACAGCATTACAAAAAGATTCCCAGCAGATGAAAGATATAGTAGCGTATATCAAATCTGTTGTTAAAAAATAAAAGTTTGATTTAACAAAGGAGGGACTTATGAAAAAGTGGGTTTTAGCTTTCTTTTTTATGGCTTATGCTATGATGGTTATAGTTCCGGCCTATGGTGAGGATGCACCAAGACTTACAATTGATGAGCTTAAAGCAAAGTTAGGCTCCCCCGATGTTGTTGTAATAGATGTACGCGTACAGGG
>JADFYB010000115.1 GCA_015233245.1 Nitrospirota bacterium
CCATAGTGTGTGAGCTTAATTTAGACGGGACAATTGAACTTATAAACGTTGCAGTCACCACGATTTTAGGATACGATGTCAAAGAACTCACTGGTGTAAACTGGGCTGAGTGGTTTATCACAGAGGATGATGGCGGTGGTGGCTTACTTGAGAAAAAGGAGCAATTTTTAAAAGCATGTAAATCCTCCAAAGGCGTTTTTTCTTTTGAGCTTATGGCTAAATCAAAACAGGGCACTAAAAAATACATTAACTGGAATATCACATCAATTGGTGAAAACAACAGAGATAAGGTTGCCACACCCTCTCAAAAACGGCTAATATGTATAGGCACAGATGTGACAGAGGTCGTAATGCTTAGAGAGAGGCTTCAAACCCTTTCCATACTGGATGAACTAACGGGTCTTTACAACCGCCGTGGCTTTTACACACTTGCCGAAAAACAAATAAAGATAGCAAAACGTTATACCAGACAGATGACTCTTGTGTTTCTCGATCTGGACGGATTAAAGCAAATCAACGACACACTGGGCCATGAGGCAGGAGATATTGCAATAGTGGGAGCATCCTCCGTGTTAAAAGAAGCATTCCGTGAGTCAGACATCATAGCAAGAATTGGCGGGGATGAGTTCATAGTGCTGGTGACGGACTCTGACTCATTAGACGTTGATACCATAAGAACAAGGATCAGAGAAGGTGCTGATACCTATAACAACACAGAAAACCAGCCATTTAAGCTTTCCATAAGCGACGGAGTTGTGCCATACGACCCTGAGTCAGACATTTCAATTGATGAGCTGACAAAACAAGCTGACGCACTTATGTATGAAAATAAGATGCGGAAAAAGGGTAAGAAATAACTGTGGATTTACGCTGTATTTAACAACAATAATTCTGAAAAAAATGTTAACATACGTACACGGAGGCGTTACTATTGAAAATTGGTATACCAAAGAGGCCATGTTAGCGTGATATTTGAAAAACCCCTTGTGAGTGTCGTAATGGTATCGTATAACCGTAAGGAGGATGTCTGGGAGGGGCTTGTCAGGCTTTTAAATCAAAAATATACCGCTTTGGAAATTATTGTTGTGGAAAACGGCTCCGACGACGGTACTGCAGAGATGGTTAGAAGAGAGTTTCACACAGTGCGGCTTATCAGCCTGCATGAAAACACAGGAGTTTCCGCCTATAATGTTGGGTTTAAAACAGCCTGCGGCAAGTATATATTGATTCTTGACGATGACAGTTTTCCTGAGGACGGGGCAATAGAGAAAATGGTTGGAAAGTTTGAGCAGGACCCCCTGCTTGGCATTGCTGCCTTTGATGTCAGGGATTATTATAATTACAGAGAGACTACAGGGGAGATAAGCCTAAAACCCCGGCAGGAGGCTGTTTCGGCTGAAAATTATATGATGTCTTTTAACGGGGCAGGAGCAGGCATCAGAAAGGAAATAATAGACATCACCGGAGGTTATCCTGATGAGTTTTTCCTCTACTTTAATGAAACCGATCTTGCCCTCAGAGTGCTTAATCTTGGATTTAAAATCGAGTTTTTCCCTGACCTTGTCTCCTACCACAAGAACTCGCCGTCAAACAGAGACTCCACCAGGGCGCCGTTTTATTATACAAGAAATCTGTTTTGGGTGTTTTGGAAAAATTACCCCCAATCTCTTATGTGGGCAAATACTTTTAAGCTGATATACCATTGCCTGTACTACTCGATGGAACAAAGGACAGGGGTGTATTTAAAGTCGCTTGCAGATGCAGTGGGAGGCCTTGGGCACATACTAAAAAAACGTGCGCCTGTAAAAAAAGAGATTGCAAAAAACATGCGCATACATATAACCTCGCCATTTACAATGTACAGGTAGAGAGAGAAATTACACATTGAAAGCGGAAAACAGCAGACGGGTATTAATAATCAGATCCTCTGGGTTTCAACACATAGATAAAGTTATAGTCATGGTCAGGCAAAAATTCAAAAGCGCTGAAATCAGCATTCTGACACACGTGCACGGTAAGGAATTAGCAGCAAAGTACGGAGACGTCAACGTGTTGGTGTATCCATATAAGGGGAATTTTTCTGTTATGCGGCCGTTTAAAACTGTCAATTATGACGCTGTGGTAGTGCCGACAGGGAATGTTACCGGTTCCGGGTTTCTGAATGTTTTTATGTTTGCTCTGACTATCAAAGCTAAGGAGCGCTACATTTGCAACATTAAGACTGATTTCAAATCGCTGACGACATGGAGTGTATTTCGGACAGCCATAAAAGGCGGAGTAATAAGCACAGCCTCTATGTTTTTGGCAATTCCTGCCGCAATTGTCGTCTTTATCATCTGGCACATACTGGGCATTCGGGTTATCAAAAAAGATAAGGGAAAACGTAAATACGGATGAAATGATAACCTCAAAAACTACAGTTTTCCGGGCTGACTCCTCCAAAGAAACCGGAACAGGACATGTGATGAGGTGTCTTGCTCTTGCCGAGGCGCTTGCAGACAAAGACTTTGATATTGTTTTTATAACCTATTGCCAATCCGATGCCTTAATCGAAAGATTAGAAGGTGAGGGATTTAGAGTTTACCGCCTTAAAAATTACTACCCTTCCACTGACAGCATTGATGAATCTATCGGATATTTAAAACAATTTAAAGACTGCTGGGTGGTGTGTGACGGAGTGTTATTTGACAATAAATACTATGAAATAATAAAAAGCCTTGGGTTTAAACTCCTTGTGACAGATGATATGGCACATGAGCCGTTTTACAGTGCTGATATAGTGTTAAACCAAAATCTTCATGGATTAGATTTAAAATACAACTGTGCCCCCGGCACAAGGCTACTGCTGGGAAACGAGTTTGTTATATTAAGGCGGGAATTTTTAAAATATATTGGGATTAAAAAGCAATTTAACAGTGGGCTGACTCGTATTATAATTACCCTTGGCGGCATGGACTCAAATAACTACACTGAGAAAATACTGCTTATGATAAAAGACATGCTTTGCGCTAATCAGGTAAAAGAGTTGCTTGAGCTTACCGTAGTAACAGGTGGCGGCAATAAAAATGCCGACAGAATAAGAGCAATTGAGATGCCTGTACAGACAATATGTCTGCATAATGTTACCAACATGCCGGAACTGATGTACACTCATGACATAGCAATAACAAGCGGGGGAACAACGGTGTGGGAACTGGCCTTTATGGGTGTCCCCTCAATTGTCGGACGTACCGCTCCGATAGAGGATTATTTGGTAAATGGTTTGCGTAAATTTGGCCTCTTTGCAGACGCAGGGTGGTTTGAAACCCTTACGAGGGAGGATTTAATCGAAGTTCTCTTACCGCTGATACATGATAAAGAGTTACAAGAGCAGATGAGTGTGAAAGCACAGAGCTTGATTGACGGCAGGGCGCTAAATAAGTTAGTTCATTATCTGTCTTTATGATTACAGGGATTACTGGTGCTTTATTTATTTTCTGTTGTTATTACTTGTTTTTCACAAGCAGGGTAAGATCTTCAATCAGTGATAAAATAGTTTACTCCGGTGTGCTTTTTGCCTCACAGGTTATTCTCTCTGAGCTTGTGCTGGGGCTTATCAATATCCTTTATGCTTCAACCTTAATTGTTTTTAATGTGTTAATTTCAGCGGTTGTTTTATCGTTTAAGGGGAAAGATTTAGCAAGAAATTTGAAAAATGAAATTTTAAGTTTGAAATTTTTTTTAAAAGAGTTTATATGTATAGAGAATCTGTCGCTGTTTATTTTATTTGTAATTGCTGCTGTGTGGATACTTTTTGGAATATATTTTTTGCCTCCCCGGGGAATTGATGATCTGTGTTATCATTTGCCCCCTGTTTTTGAATTTATCCAGAAACACAAAGTTTTCCTGCTTCCGGTTACGCTAAACACGTCTTTTGCTAACCCGATAAGCGCCGAGCTGCTGTTTTTATGGCCTGTGATTTTTATGAAAAGTGTTATTTATGTGGATTCTGTCCAATTTTTTGCTGCTGTTTACGGCGTCTTTGTTACTTATTCTCTGGCAAGAAGTCTAAATCTAAACATCAGAAATTCTGTCTTTTGTGCACTGTTGTTTTTTTTCGTTCCGGTTACTATGGCTCAGATGGGATGTAATTACATAGATGTTATCACAAGTGTGTTTTTTCTTTCAGCGGTCGTAATTTCTGTTAAATATAATTCAGAGCAAAGTGCAGCTCAGGCATTCCTTTTGGGAGCGGCTATTGGTCTTATAACCTCTATGAAGTATCACATGATCGCTTTGGTTTTAGGGCTTCAGTTTGTGGTTTTGCCTAAGATGAGAAAAAGACATCTACTCCTCTACATAACGCCAATACTTGCTTTAACGGCATACTGGTACGTAAGAAATTTTGTAGTGTTTGGCAACCCCATTTATCCGCTTAGTATATTTAAAAAAAATATAGGAATATTTGCAACAGATATATCGTCCAAACTCGGATTTTTTGAACAACTAAAGGCGAAAATTTACTTTCTTATAATATCCGATATTGGAATAGGCACTTTTCACGGCGGGTATGGGATCACCTTCTGGGGACTTGCCTTTCCCTCATGGATTTATTGTTTATACAAATCGGTTTTAAAAAAAGAGCGCTATTTGTATGTTTATCTTCAGGTGTTTTTAGGATTGCTTTTGATACTTGCTGTATCTTATGATGATTTTAACATAGCTCCGAGATTCATAATTTTTATAACTGCTATATGTTTTATATCTTTTGGAAAAGTGCTTGAGCTTGTGGGCGAAAATAAAATTTATCCGGTTGTCCTGAAAACCCTCGCAATAATTTCATCCCTGTTGTCAGTTTTTCTGTTTTCAGTGGTAAAATTTCCAACCTACAATATTATTAAACCAATCAGTGATCTTATAGATAACACAACAACCTCTGAGGTCAGATACTACAGTCTTGCCTACTGGGAACTGCCAGGCATGTCGCCTGCTTTTGAAGCACTGGACTATTTAACCGAAGGAGACACGGATGGACTAAGTGTTTACGCTGCTATGGCACCAGATGTTTTTTGGATGTCTCCCCTATATGGAACACATCTGCAAAACAGTATCTGGAATCTAAACCGGGAGTCGTCCTCAAAACATGCACCGGATGCTTTCTTCTACTATTTTGGAAAAAACGGTGAGATAGTATATCTTAAGGAAAAAATATCGTTTTATGATATTGCGTCAAATCCTCAGTACCAATTGATAAATCAAACGCTTCACGGAATTTTATTTATAAAAACGGATTTTTTCAAATCAGCTGTAAAAAGAGAAAAACTCATGCTGTATTATAAAAACTCTTATAAGGCATCCCTGAAAGAAGCTGAAAAAATAATGGGGGTTTTCCATAAAGACATACCGATTGTGGTAATCCCGCATTTTGGCTATGGATTAAAATATTTTGAGCTAAATGGGAATTTAAAAAACAGTGTAAATTTGGTTTCTATGGGATTTGAAGATGCGTATGTTAAAAATTTCAAATGGAACAGGGTTTATACGTTTATCAATAAATTAAGCGGTTACAAAGCAGATAAGATCTTAGAAATCCCAACCGGTGATGGTATAGTAAACGTATATTTAAATGAAAAACTAAGGTGAACAGTGAAAGATGAAAACAGGGAAACTTGAAATACACATTTTATTTATTGTGCTCTTGATGTGTTTTGCCATAGCGCTTAAGAATCATCTTAAGCTTTACCTCTCAGGCTTTGATGGTTTTGTGTTAACCATAAAGAGTATCTGTCATTTAGTTTTGTTTGTTTTGAAATAAAATTTCTTTGAGCTTATTTAAGCACGTCAGTATTTCTTTCTTTTAAATATAAACAAGCCGGATAACCCTGCAATCACCATAAGTGAGGACAGTATCTGTCCCATACTGATAAGGCCGAAAAACAGTCCTAACTGGGGGTCTGGTTCTCTGAAAAATTCCACAGTAAATCTAAAAACCCCGTAAAGAAATACAAATAGTGAGATAGTTATACCGCGTTTTTCTATTCGGTCCTTTAATGACCATAAGATTACAAATGAAACCACTCCTTCAAGGAGCAGCTCATACAGTTGAGACGGATGGCGTGGCATTGGGCCGCCACCGGGAAACACCATAGCCCAGGGCACGTCGGTTACACGGCCATAAAGCTCACCGTTTATAAAATTGCCAAGCCTGCCCAGCGCTAGCCCCATTGGTACTGTTAGTGCAACAATGTCACAAACAACAACAAAATCCAGTTTCCTTGCTTTGCAAAATAAATACGCTCCCGTTAAACACCCTACGAGGCCGCCATGAAATGACATCCCTCCCTGCCACACTGCAAACACACTCCATGGGTTATTGATGTACCATTGAAGATTGTAAAACAATACATAACCAAACCTCGCTCCCAAAACCAGAGAGAGAATCAGATAAACGTACAGATTTTCAACATTCTCCGGTTTAATGCCTGTCTTTCTGCGCTTCATCTCCCTCTGCACTATTAAGTAAGACAGGACAAAGCCGATAAGATACATAAGACCGTACCACCTTACTTGAAGCGGCCCGATTTTAAATAAATATGGCTTTATTTGCGGATATGCCAACATATGGTGTATAATATTAACATATCGGCAGAAAATAAGAGAAGTAATGCAGAAAAAGACAAGAGCTTTCTTTGAAATAATTCGTTATAATGCAAGAGCACACGCTGTTTTTTTTGCTGCTCTCGCTGCTATTGGCTTTATAGTGTACTCAAATATTTTCAGTGTTCCGTTTTTCTTTGATGACGTCAACTTAAACAATTACACCTCTTTTACTGGTTGGAACTCCCAGCGCTCGCTGGTTGTGGACACGTTTGTTTTAAATTATAAGCTTGGCGGCCACAGTGTCATGGGATACCACCTTGTCAACATTATACTTCACATCATTAATGCTGTTTTAATCTACGCATTGTTGGTTCTTGTACAGAGAACTCCGTACTTTGAAGGCAAAATTAAACACAGCCGTCTATCCCCTTTTTTTGCAGCCATGGTTTTTGTTGCCCATCCGATATCCATACAGGCAGTTACTCTGACAATTCAACGCTTCACCCTGCTCTCCACTACTTTGTACCTTCTGGCTATATTGCTTTACACCATGTGGAGACTAAAGGAGGGGCGAACTGCCACGGTTTATTATATCCTCTCATTGTGTGTATATCTTTTGTCAATCAGGGCAAAGGAAACTGTTATCACTCTCCCTGCAATACTTTTTATCTACGAATTTTGTTTTTTTAAGGGAGACAAACACAGGCGTGTGATATATATTTTACCATATTGTGTAATTGCATCTTTAATCGTTGTTGATTATTTTAAATTCAGCCTTTTTGTTGAATCACCTGATGTCCCAGTGCAGCAAAACGCCGACGTGCTGCGGCAAAACGCTAATCTGCCTTCGTCTCAGAATTTTGAAAACAGAGCTCAGTTTCTGTTTACCCAGTTAAGGGTAATTGTAACCTACATGCGGATGCTCATACTGCCTTATGGTCTCACTCTAATCCACCATTTCACTATTTCCAAATCGTTTTTTGACTTAAAAGTGGTTTCTTCTCTGATAGTTATCGTATTTCTTGCCGGAACTGCCTGCTATTTTTTTTATAAATCACATTACGATAAAAAATTTATGGAAATGGAACCTGCTACAATGCGTCTCATGTCGTTTTGGATAGCATGGTTTTTTATTACACTTTTGCCTCAGTCAAGCATAATATCAACGCAGAACTGGATTATTCTTGAGCATCGGGTTTACCTGCCTGCAATTGGTTTTACAGCCGTGATTTCAGCTCTAAGCGCAGAGATTGCTAAAAGACAATTCCGGTATATTACTGTATATTTGCCTTGTGCTATTCTAATAGTAACACTGTGTGCTGTCACTTATACAAACAACTCAAAGTGGCAGAGTGAGACGTCAGTGTGGGAAGACAATGCCCGTAAGGAACCGCTCCATCATTATGTTCATATTCTTCTTGGCAATGTTTATCTGTCAAATAAACGTTTTGACGATGCAGCCAAACAATATAAAATAGCTTTGAAGCTAAAACCTGATGACCCGATAAACCATAATAACATCGGCAATATTTACCTTAGAAATGGGGATGTCAATTCTGCATTCAGTGAATTTTCAGAGGCAATAAGGCTTAAACCTGACTATGCCGAGGCTCACAACAATCTTGGGAATGTTTATATTGCTAAAAAAGACCTTGAAAAAGCATTTGCACAATTTGAAAAAGCTGTAAACATAAAGAAAGATTATGTGGAGGCACTGAATAATCTGGGAAACGTTTATTTTAAGCAAGGTAAACCTGATGAAGCATTTAAGTATTACGAAAAGGCTGTAAAAATAAATCCAAACTCAGCAGAAACCCACAGCAATCTGGGAGCATTTTATATCCAGAAAGGTATTCTTAACAAGGCTTATGAACAATACACTCTAACTCTTAAACTTGATCCTTATAATTCTAACGTAAAGGCTTATGTTGACCTTTTAAAGCAATATAGATAAACAGAGGAGACAGGGCTATTAACAAATGCAGCTCCTTTAAGTTACTATTATGTTGTGAATTTAAATTTTCAGGGAGTTTTGTGATTTGATAACGAATTTTTCAGCTAAACGTTGGCTGCAGATATTTTTGATTGTAATAGTCTGCGTCCTTTCTTATTCAAACTCATTAAACTGTCCTTTTACTTTTGATGATGCATATCTGGAACAATACAAATCTCTGAATATAGATACGCATAATTTAACAAATACTCTTATAAGTGTGCTGTGGTCCCAACGATACCTGCCCGTAGCCACATTTGCGTTAAATTATAAATTGCACGGCTTTAAAACGCCAGGGTATCATATTGTAAATCTGATAATACATATTCTGACAGCTATTTTACTTTACTGGTTTGTTGTATTTACTTTCAGAAGTCCTAAACTTCAAGACACATTTAGTGAAAATACAGTGTCGCTGTTGGCATTTTTCACATCAGCTATATTTTCAGTACATCCTCTTTCAGTCATGTCTGTTACATTTATAGTTCAAAGATTTACCTCGCTTGCCGCTATGTTTTATATCCTCACTATGGTGTTATACGCTAAGTACCGGGTTGCTTCCAATAAGGAGGGCAAAGCCACACGTTATTATATTTTCTCTGTGTGCGCTGCCTTAATTTCCACGCGTACGAAGGAGATTGTAGTCACTCTTCCTGTAATTATATTCATATATGAGTATATGTTTTTTCAAGACAGTTTAAAAAAGAAACTTATCCGCTGCTT
>JADFYB010000116.1 GCA_015233245.1 Nitrospirota bacterium
ATAGTGGCCTCGTCACTGCTTGGTATATCCCACGATGCTCTGCAGTCAAAGCTGATATAAGAACAAGGTCAACTCCTAAAGCGGCAGAGAGCCGCTTAACGAAGCATTTCAGTAACAAGGGGGTAATTACTATGAGACAAGATGAGAGAAATAAAGAACTGTATAATGATTCATACGAGACCTTAAGAAACGAAACAGTAAACTATGGACACATTCAAGGGCCACAAGCCGTCTATAAGCCTCAGAAGATGTCTGACTATGTTGCGTTCC
The DNA here is from genome assembly GCA_015233245.1 of Nitrospirota bacterium. Lineage (GTDB taxonomy): Bacteria > Nitrospirota > Thermodesulfovibrionia > Thermodesulfovibrionales > Magnetobacteriaceae > Magnetomonas. The sequence continues at coordinate 271 of JADFYB010000116.1, forward strand.
GAATAAATTCTGTAAATAAAAAAGTCTGGAGACTATACAACACGTTGATTACTGAAAAAAGTATTATGGATTTAAAGGGGGAGGTATCAACCATAGCTTCAGGATATTTACAAAAAGCCGGGCGTATTATTGATCTATCAGACATCAATGGAACAGCTAAAAATCTAAAATATAAATCTACAGAATTGAAACAAGAAACAATATGTTTTTATAAAGAAATTGCAAACTCTCTGAAAAAAGCATATTACTCATTAATCTGGCTATACAGTACCTACCCTGATGATTCATTAAACTTACATTCCATTGATGATAAAAACGCTAATGAGTACAGCAGCAGTGAAGGAGCCCGCTGATGGGATTGAATGGTGGAAAGTCCGTGAGACTTTTAAGATGCTGACCGATGCCTTGTAATGATTATTCTATTAAGCGGCCAAATTCACGCAGCAGAGGAGGACTCAGGCAATGAATGGCAATATCAGCTTAAATTATGGTGGTGTAAAAGATACATTTAGAAACTTTTTCGATATAAGTGAAAGTTTTATTAATGAGAAAGAGGGTATGGAATGCTGGAGGTTCACAGGTTGTCCAGAGGAGATAAAATGCAAGTGTCCGGCTGTGGCTCAAGACGCTGAAAGAAGATGTTGGCTTGTTGTTGGAACCTTTAGCGTGGTTGAGGAGACTGCTCCATGCGTAAAAATACAAGGCTCGTGCAGGCAATGCGGCTTCTGGCTTCTGGCACATTTATGAAGGGAAAACGGCAAGGCTGCACAATGTCGCGACCTCAGGCGCTTACTATATTAAGGACATATGGAGGAATTAACGATGAGAGAGAGTATGGATTACACAATATTAATAGGCGGGAAGGCAGGGCAGGGTCTGCAAACAATTGGAGGGGTTTTAGCACGGTTGTTTTCCCGTATGGGATATCACGTGTTTTCACATCAGGATTACATGTCACGCATAAGAGGCGGGCATAATTTTTACCAGTTGCGATTTTCAGATAAAGAAGTATCTTCATCCAAAAAAAAGGCTCATATAATAGTAGCACTTGATTTGACTACTATAGAGTTGCATAAAGAGGACCTGGAGGAAAACGGTATAATAATTTTTGATGCCCAATCTGTTAAGCAGACCTTTACAGGGCAGGAATACCTAAATGTGCCTTTCGATAAAATAGCAGTCGAAAACGGTGGGGATAAAATAATGTCAAACACGGCAGCTATAGGTGCAGTGTTGGGTATGCTGAGACTGGAGATGACGTTACTGGAGGAAATAATACACACAAATCTAAAGAAAAAGGGAAACGATATAATAAACAAAAACATACTGACTGCAAAAGCTGGATATCAATATGCTATAAATGAATGTACACAATGCAGTTTTGCCGTATCCATGCCCGGTAAAAACGGCAATATGTTGATTGATACCTCTCAGGCGGTAGGACTTGGTTCAATCATGAGCGGCTGTAAGTTTTATTGTGGATATCCAATGACGCCCTCGACCGCTGTAATGAATTACATCGGATCTAAGGCACAAGAGTACTCAATTGTTGTGGAGCAGACAGAGGATGAGATAAGTTCCATTAACATGGCTCTGGGAGCTTCTTACGGAGGTGTGAGGTCAATGACGGGAAGTTCCGGCGGGGGCTTTGCCCTTATGACTGAAGGTGTGTCATTAGCCGGCATGATGGAGTTACCTGTAGTTATAACGTTGGCTCAACGCCCTGGGCCTGCAACCGGATTACCAACTCGTACAGAGCAGGGAGATCTGTTATTTGTACTTCACTCAGGACACGGTGAGTTCCCACGGGTGGTCTTTGCCCCTGGAAATCCGGAACAGGGGCTTTATCTGACAAATAAGGCATTTGACCTTGCCGAAAAGTATCAAATTCCAGCCTTCATAATAACGGATCAGTACATAGCCGATGCACAGTGGACTTATGAATCTCTTGACACTAACAACCTGGTATATAATGATTACAGGTTGAGATCCTCTGAAGGAGAGGAGGCGGAGAGCGCATATAAACGCTATAGCTTTTCTGAGGGTGCAGTGTCTCCCCTTGCCGTACCTGGCGATTCAAAACGGCTGGTTGTACTAGACAGCGACGAACACGACGAGGATGGGCATATGATAGAGGATGCTGAAATGCGCACAAAAATGATGCAGAAGCGGCTTTTTCAAAAGCTCCCTTTAATTCAACAAGAGATAGAGGCTCCGTTTTACTTTGGAGGTGAAAAACCTGATATAGTTGTAACCGGATGGGGCTCCACCTATGGGATAATAAAAGACGCCGTTATGTCGCTTAGCAAAACTCAAAACATAGCTATGCTTCATTTTTCACAAATTTACCCACTGCCGTTATACGAGCATTTTGATTACCTGAAGATACTGTCTGAGGCAAGAATAACAATCTGTGTTGAAAACAACGCAACCGGCCAGTTTGCGTATCTTATGCGCGCTGAGACAGGTTATAAGTTCACTCATAATATTAACCATTTTGATGGAAGACCCTTTTTACTTGAGAGTCTGACAGGAGAGATAAATGAATGCATTGAGCGATTATAAAGGACAGGAACCGGCCTGGTGTCCGGGGTGCGGTAATTTCCCGATTTTAGAGACATTGAAAACTGCCCTTTTTGAACTAGGGATGGAATCGCATCAATTCACGATAGTTTCAGGCATAGGCCAGGCTGCCAAATTACCGCATTATTTGAAATGTAATACGTTTAATGGTCTCCACGGGCGAGCCCTGCCGCCAGCTACCGGAATGAGACTGGTCAATCATGAAATGCCGGTAATAGTAACATCCGGCGATGGCGATTGTTACGGTGAAGGGGGGAATCACCTTATTCATGCAATAAGAAGAAACATAAACGTTACACTATTAGTGCATGACAATCAAATATACGGTCTTACTAAGGGGCAAGCATCTCCAACTACCACAGAGGGAGTGGTAACAAAAACACAGCCATTTGGAGCAAATGCCTCTGAACTTAATCCGATTTCTTTAGCCATAGGCCTGGATTGCAGCTTTGTAGCGCGTGGATATGCTGCCGATAGCGTATTTCTCAAATCAATAATTAAAGAGGCAATAACCCACAAAGGATTCGCTCTTGTTGATATACTTCAACCATGCGTTACCTTTAACAAGTTAAACACCTACAGCTGGTACAAAGAAAGGGTTTATCATCTGGATGAAACCTATAATCCTTACGACCGTGCAGAGGCATTCAAACTGGCCATAAAACCGCCAGATAAAATTCCCACTGGAATTATCTATAAAAACAACAAACTTACGTTTGAGGAGCGCATTTCAATATTGAAAGAAAGTCCGCTTGTCAAACAAGGCTTTTCTCTGAAGACTACATTAAAAGAATTGGATACTTTTTATTAAACTTAAAAAGTATATACAACCCATCCCATTGACAAACAATAACAATGTAACTATAGTATATTAATCTATCTAAAAGGAGGAGAAAATGAAAGGTAATGAGAAGATTAATGAGGTGTTGAATGCCTTACTATCCAATGAGCTGGCAGCAATAAACCAGTATATGGTTCATTCGGAAATGTGCAGCAACTGGGATTATGAGCGACTGCACAAACGCGTAGAAAAACGTGCCATTGATGAAATGAAACATGCCGAAAAACTGATAGCAAGGATTCTTTTTCTTGAAGGTATCCCAATAGTCAGTAACTTAAACAAAATACATATAGGTGCAAACGTGGAAAAGCAGCTTGAAAATGACCGCAGTTCCGAGGAGCGGGCTATTTTAGCGTACCGTGATGCAATAAGGCTTTGCTACGAGCTCGCTGATCATGGCACCAGAGAGTTGCTGGAGGATATATTAGAGGACGAGGAGGGCCATATTGACCTTATTGAGGCCCAACTCGATCAAATAAACCAAATGGGTATAGGCTCATACCTGTCGGAACAAATTAAAGAACAATAGACTACTAAAAAGCGGGAGGGGTAAATTAGACATGGCTTTGTCTTAATTTATCCCTTTTTCTGTAACACCTTATTTTCTGTGACTGAATAGAGATTCACAGCGATAAATTCACCGTGTGCTCTTGACAACTCTTAGTGTTTTCGTATAACGTGTACGTTATGAGCGGAGAGTTTGAAGTCCTTTTGCTCGATGACGAGCCTATTGTGGGTAAACGGTTGAAGCCTGCGTTGGAAAAGCTTGGCTGTGAGGTAGATGTCTTTACTGATCCCAAAGAAGCCCTGAAAAGATTATCCGAAAAAAATTTTGATGTAGTGGTTACTGATATAAGAATGGAGGATGTTGATGGGTTAGATGTGCTTGAGGCAGTGATGAGTAAATCAACCACGACAAAGGTTATCATGATAACCGGCTATGCTATGATGGAGTTGGCTCAGCAGGCGCTATCCAAGGGTGCATTTGACTTTATCGCTAAACCGTTTAAACCTGACGACCTCCGCAGCGTTATTATAAAGGCGGCTGAGGTACTTGGTAAAACTGATATGTTAAAAGGTGCGGTAAAATGATGCTTTTCCAAAATTGTTTAGATAAATGGTATAACTGCGCGCTTAAGCGCTTAAAAACCCTTCTCGATAAGAAAATAGAAAAAATTGAGTCTCAAAATAATCTCACCGGTGACGATACTTCAATAACTCAGCGATTCACCGTAAGATCACACATATACATGGTTTTTGTAATCTCTGTTATACTCTCTTGCGCTATAACTGCAGCTTTAGGTGTTACGGTCTATTTAATTACCAGAGACATGAAATACGTCAATCTTGCCAACACCTACATACTGCTTTCAAACAAAGCGATGTTTCATGAAAGGAACTTTGTTGCCGGCTGGGAGGATATTAAAGAAAGTAAAGAGAGCATAAAGGCTTTTGAAATGGTTGTATTTGAACGTTACAATGATTTCGGAAATTTTTTTGATAACTCAAGGCTGATTTCAAACATAGAAAAATACGGCAGACTTCTTGATGATTTGACAGAAATTAATACTTTCCCACCCTCTGAGCAGACAAATGCTAAGGTGGTAAAAATTCGTAATGAGTTACACCAACTGAGCGACGAAATAAGTAACTATGGTAAACTATTTTCTGAAAGAACCGGTCACACCATGAGAAAGGACATGTTCTTGTTTAAAATAGTTTTTGTACTGGCGACATTTTTTTTGTTTTTATTTATGCTCTTTATCGTGCATTTACTTATCTACAGGGTGTTAAGAACGATGAGCCGGATAGTACAGTACGCAAAGCACCTTTCAACTGGACAGCAAATTAAGTTTATGCCTGGAAAGGTGTATCAGGATGAGTTTTCAGACCTTGCCTCAGCCCTTGAGCAGATGATGAAGGAGTTTGACAGGCAGCAAAATATAATATCCCAGTCCCATAAACTAAGAGCCGTAGGTACGCTTACTGCCGGTGTGGCGCATGAACTGAATAATCCCATAAATAACATAACCCTTACGGCACACATGCTTCTTGAGGACTATCATGACTTAGATGAGGATGAACGCCTTGATATGATAAAAGACTTGATAGACGAGGCCGATAGATCTCGAACCATAGTGAGAAACCTTCTGGATTTTGCCCGCGAGAGCGAAAGCATCATGGAGCCGATTGGCATCTCAGACGTTGTTACAGAGACTCTTAAATTGGCTGGTAATCAGTTGAAATTAAACGGTGTCCACGCTGATTTAACAATCGCTCCCAATTTGCCCAGAATTCACGGTGACAGACAACAGCTTGAACAGGTGTTCCTTAACCTTATACTAAACGCACTCGATGTGACCATGAAAGGCGGACAGATACGTATTGACGTGGAAAGAGGCGATGAACCGAATTTTGTGGTCGTTAAGGTGGCTGACTTTGGAAATGGCATTCCTGACCACATTTTACATCACATCTTTGACCCCTTCTTTACGACTAAATCCAAAGGTAAAGGCACAGGGCTTGGCCTTTCCGTCTCTCAGGGGATTATTGCCAAACACGGTGGACAAATCACTGTCAGTACAAAACAAAAGAGAGGAACTACTTTTACCGTTAAACTTCCTATTACAACCATTCCAGCCGATATTGGGGGAAACATGGACTCAGCCCACGGATCATTTTGATGTAAATTAATTGACAGCTGCCATATTCACGCATTAAACTCTAAAGTAAACCTTGCTCCTCCTTCAATGTTTTTAACGCTGATTTTACCGCCCAAACTGTTCTCTATTATTATTTTTGACATGTAAAGCCCGATACCTGTGCCGCTGCTTTTTTCTTTAGTGGTAAAATAAGGTTCAAAAATCCTGTCTATTATTTCCTCCGGGATTCCCCCTGCGTTGTCGCTTATTTCCATAATTAATCTGTTGCCATGTTTATAGCACTCTATATTTATATTGCCGTACTGTGGTGTCATATTCATAGGCAGATTGTGCCTTTTTTCTTCAAGAGCGTCATTTGCATTTTTTATTATGTTCAATATAACATGGGCTAACTGATTTCTGTATGTTGTAATTACAGTGGCATCACATGAGATTACCTCAGAGAAGTGATGAAATGTCTTGTTGTGTGTATGGCAAGTGATGCTGTAGTGAATGTGTCTGATTTGTGATGAAAACAATGAAAACACATCTGCGGCAATTCCAATCATGTCAAATGTTTCCTTTCCCTTTGATGGTTTAAAAAAATTCCTGAAGTCATCTACTGTTTTTGACATAAAATCAATCTGTTTCATTGTGTCATCTACGGTCTTTTCAAAGTATTCGTCATTGAGTTCTTCATATTTATACGAATCATAGAGGTTCTGAATCATAAGGCCGAGAGCATTCAAAGGCTGCTTCCACTGGTGCGATATAGCAGCTATCATCTCACCCATAAATGCAAGTTTTGATTGTTGGATTAATAACATTTCCTTCTGTCTGAGTTTTTCCACCTCTTTACCCATCTGATTCTTAAGCTGTTCATTGAGCGACTCTAACTTATTCTCCGCCTCCTTACGGTGAGCTATTTCCTCTGTTAATTTCTCATTTGAGACCGAGAGTTCCCTTGTACGCTCTGTATTTAACTTATTACTTAAACTGAGGTCTCTGAACAGCAAATCAAAAGGCTTATTCATTCCCGTCACAATGATAGCTCTGTAGATAAAATAATAGGATATGACTTTGAAAATATGCCCAACCATGTTCATAAAGTCATATACACCTGCATACAGTGTAAAACAAAGCTCTGCTGCGATTGTAAACGATATAGATACGGTCAATAATTTCAAAACATCACTATCAAAAGATTTTTTATTTTTATACAATAAAATTAAAGAAGCAGCAAAAACACAACAAATGATGTATTCGCTTATTTTCTTAAAGGGAGTTAATCCAACTCCTTCCACATAACAGACAGGAAAGACATTCCACGTGAAAATTGACGCAAAAATAAGCAATGTTATCAATAAGTAGAGACTAAACAGCAGGGAAAATCTGATTTTAATCTCTTTTAAGAAAAATGGAGCTATTAACAGGGAAATACTCTCGATGTACCTCGTTGCTATCCATAGTTCAGTTGCTACTACTTTTCCCGGTATCACATTCATGCCCTTATACGTAAGTGTATGCAGTATGTCAAGGCATCCGACAAAGAAGTATGTTATTCCTAAGAAGTATAAGTAATTATTTTGTATGTATTTGCGGGTATTATAAGAAAGTGTGAAAATGCAAAACGCTATAACTACACTGAACATCTCTGCAAACGTGTGAAAGACTAAATACCCAAACAAACTGCTAATGTACAAGCTTGAGACTATTATAAGCCATAATAAAATACTTCTACTTAATGAAAAGTTTGATGTCTGCTCATAACAATCCATCTCTTAGCTCCTAAAATATAATCTTTGAAGTCACACACCCTCCCTGAAATTAGTATATCAGAAAATATCACGTTTTGTAGTATTTTTAGTACGTTGAGGAGCTTTTAACGATGCCAACGAAGTTAGACGATTGAATGCGGATCAGTTTAAAACACTCTAAACGCATGGCGTGAAGGAAAGGAATAGTGGTTCCATGGTATTACTGTGCGATAGTTTTTATTTGGTTGGAATAAACACTTTAAAGACAGAAGGAAGCTCCTTGCTGTAGTGGACAAATACTGTGTCAATGGAATTATCAAACTGCTTTATCTTTTTTCCTATGTTTGAGGCAATCTCCTCTGCTATTGCCAAATCAAACGTATTTATATTGACTTCAACATGTACAAACCGATAACTCCCAGCATTCCTGCCTCTTACCGATTTTACTGAAACAACTCCCGGAATCTTTTGGATAACTGACGTGTATTCTTTTAGGAGTTTATCCTCAAGTGATGTCAAGAAGCACCTTTAAATTATCCCAAATGATCACACACCCTACTTTTATCAGGTTGTCCCCAGAAGAAATTAATGGCAATAAGAAGCAAAAGAGCCACTACAGATGTTGTAACATTTGTTGGTATTACCGCTTTACTGTGGATAAAACCCATGGCTAATTCATAAGCAGCATACAGTATGGCAACACCGATTGCCATTGCAAGCAGATTTTCTATCTTATAAAAACCATAAGTGAACCTTTTGTATTTATTACTTGAAACTCGAATGCCTACCCAGACTACAAGTGAACCTGCCACAATTTTGTTATACTCTCTATCAAGGATTTCAACGTTGTAAGAACTACTACCCACTTTCTTCTGCCTGCTATCTGGGATAGAGTTAACTCTTTATTGGTCATCCCCTTTTACCCTTATTTAAATGTATTTCTACATCTCTTGCCGAAGAGCTTCACACTCACTGTTTCGGTGAAACTCTCCGGCAAAATCAACCATCACTACTTGGTATCAGTATCTGTCTTTTCAAGTTTAGACAGGCGGTTAGCTACCTCATCACGCTCTTTG
>JADFYB010000117.1 GCA_015233245.1 Nitrospirota bacterium
TTTTTGTAGAGGGATGGTCATTTCCTAATTAATACTAAAGCCTGCTTATAGTACTCAGCAGTGTTATCAATAAACTTCGTCGTGAGATCCAACGTTGAGCAGGTGAACTGTGTCGTCTAACAGCTCAAATATGATACGAATGTCCTTAGTAACTGAGCAGGCATATTTGCCTTTTAAGGAACCTGTCAAAGGATGTGTTTTCAAAGAAGGCGTAAAAGGATTTTCCTGTAGCAAATCAAAAACTGTATCTGTTTTATCAATTAACTCCGGAGAAACTTTTAATAGTTTGCCAAGTTTTTTAAGAAATGGTTTGTCAGCGTCAAGATTACGAATTTTCAGAGACAGACTCCAGAGCCGCCTTTATCAAGGCTTTGGAATTTTTAAAGGTAATTTTTTCAGGATTAGCTGCAGCGGCCAAAGTCTCTTCAACAAATATTTTATGTTTACGTTCTCTCTCGGCAAGATACGCTATAAAATCAGCGGCTTCTTTAATATGCTCAGGAGATAGCTTTAGCATCATCTCGATGATTTGTTCGATGTCGGAATTGCTTACAACAGCCTCCGGAGGCTTTTCTATAATCGTTCCACTCATAAGAATATAGTAACACAGGGGAGGTTTTATTGGCTATATGTCCTGTGCCGGTAATTAATACTCTTCTGTTTGAGCAATCCCCCAACCAGTTGGTGCCATCTTGTAGATTGCACCACAGTGTTTCCTCTTTTGACTTGTTATAAAAGGAGTAAACGTTTCGGAGCAGTCAAAATGACTGCTCCAACGCAAAGCCCTCTTAAAGAGCACCGGGAGAGTATTCTCTATAGTGAAACTGTCATTGTTTGGGTAATATCAGTAAGGCACTTTTAGTCCGCAGTATGAAAGAAAATGCTATACTATGAAAAAAATGGGGGTGTATCTTTATGAGATATAAAGTGGAGCTAAAGCAAACGGATGAAGGCTACTCTGTATGGGTACCCGGGCTACCCGGATGCTGGTCACAGGGACAAACAGAGGGTGAAGCTCTGGAAAATATTAAAGATGCCATAAAAGCATACCTTGAGACAGTTGACGAATTAAGCAAAGATAAGGAAAAAGAATCATTACTATCCCAAGAGCAGATCCAGTTAATGCCTTTACAATGGCTGGAATCGTAAAAGACGCCGGTATTACTATCGAGGAGTTTAAAGACTTACTTTAAATGCTTTGTCTGAACTGCATCACAGGGTTTCCTCTTTTGGCAGTTACATTTGACGCTAACGGCTATTTAGATTATACTAAATTACGGTAATATATGCTGCGAAAGCAGTACAAGAAGGAGATTTCTATTATGAAATTCAATGTAATACTTGATCCAGCCGATGAGGGCGGTTTTAACGTGACAGTCCCTGCTCTGGACGGTTGTTTTACGCAAGGCGATACTGAGGAGGAGGCTGTTGAAAACGCCAAAGAAGCGATTCATGCTTATATAGAAGGACTTGAAAAACTGAATCAGATAAAATCAAGACCCGACGTCATTTTGAAAGAAGTGGAAATGACTCTTTGAGTAAAACATTCTCCGGAAAGGATGTTGTTAAAGCATTGAGACGTATTGACTATGTAGTTGATCACATTCGGGGAGGCCATATATTTATGCACAATCTGGGGAAAAATATTTCGGTTATAGTTCCGCTTCATAAGGAAATCAAAAAGGGGACTCTCAACAACATCATCAAAAAGGCAGGCATTACAGTAAATGAACTTAAAGATTTGCTGTGTTGATTGCACCACAGGGTTTCCTCTTTTGGCTTTTTTGCAACTGATTGACAGCACAGCATAAATGTTGTAAAATATTTGTGTGTGAAAGATACGGAATTTCTAAAAATACTTAATAAATATGGATGGACGTTAAAAAAAATTGAAGGCAGCCATCATATTTTGCAAAAAGGACAAGAAATAATTTCCGTGCCGGTTCATAAGAGGGATTTTAAAAAAGGACTTTTCCATAAATTACTCAAAGAGACAGGGTTAACTTTAGAGGATATAAAAAACATAAAAAATCGTAAAAAAGTTTAAGGATTAGGAGGTGTTTTTGTATGAAAAGACTTCAGTATCCGGCAGTTGTTACTTATATAGAAGAGGATAACGACTACCTTGTGGAATTTCCCGATCTTAAAGGGTGTATTACCGATGGTGAGACAACAGAGCAGGCTCTTTTCAATGCAAAAGAGGCGTTAACAGGTTATTTGGCTGTGGTTTTTGAAAGAGACCACAGTGTGCCGGAGGCCTCTGATTTAAAAGGTGATAACATTTATCTTGTAGAGCCGGAGCCCAAAGTATCAATTCCGATATTTCTGAGAAAGTTACGGCAGGAACAGGGATTAAGCCAAAGCGACCTGGCACAGAGACTTGGAATTACCTACCAGGTTTATCAGAGGCTTGAGAACACCGTTAAGTCTAATCCTACAGTTAAGACCTTAACTAAGATAGCAAACGCATTTCATAAACAACTGCACGTTGAGATTATTTAAGGATTCAATTTTTCTGATTATTCTATCAATTATTGAGTTATCAAGCTTTTTTAAATCAGACTTTGCTTGTCTGCTCAATATGATGTTCTTTAAGCTCTCTTTTTACCTCCTCAAGTGGCGTATAACCCTCCTTATCACTCATAGAGCTGAGAACTTTATTTACAAATTCATCTTTCATTTCAAGTCCGTAGTCGGGGTCTAAGAGTCTGCCGACCACTCGTTCAATTAAGGTCTCCAGCTGCTCTAACGTCATGTCGGCTACTTTCATAAGTACATGTTCCTGTTTAATAATTTGCCCATCCACATAGCATATAATAACACACTATAATGTTATACCAAAAGCCTGCGCCCGCTAAAACCTCATCTCGTGCCTGAACCAGATAACTTTTCCTCCCTGCACCCGTTTTTGCAATCTTGTAGATTGCACCACTATTTTAGAGCGCTAAGAAGCTTCGCACCGTTTGGCCAACCCCATCCCGTGCAAGCATCCCAACCATTCTTGGCTATATAGCCCCCGTTGCTACCGCAGGGCGGTTGTCTATCCCAAATACGCCCTCAATAACGTCCGCCAACTCGCTTGGCACGGTTAGTGCGCCGGTGCGGCCACGGTATGTGCCTCCCTCGTGTTCATAGTGTTCAATTTTTGTTTCAAATGCTTTTGAGAATTTGGCAGCCGTTCCTGAGACATATACGCTGCGTCTGGCCGTGCTGGTTTCTACCACTATAAGGCCGTACTCCTCCACAAATTTCTTAACTAACTCTATGTCTTTTGAGTCAGCGCCCTCGTACGTGTCATGGGTCAGGTATTGTGAGCCATCTGTCTCCAAATCTTTAAGAGGGGTTTTAAGCCGTACCACGATAGTGACTTCAAAACGCTCCTCGTCATGAATTGGACCAGTCGCTACAGCCCCATGAAGTGGAACCCGCTCACTGCCTTTAACTATCGAGCGACTGGCTTTTTTACTCATAGTGCTACCTCTCTGCTGTTGTGAAATGTTTTTTTATAAGCGTCCCGCCGCACCATCATGGAACCTGGGTGCATGGCATGGATTTGCGAATATTTAAACATATAATAACGTTAATTGTACATGTAGTTAACTCCGTTAATATAAAAACTGGATTCGCAGGAATGACAGGATAGGGACCCCAGTCATCCCGCCTCCCCTTAATGGGAGGCGGGATCCAGTCCTTTTTCTGCACCATTATACTACTGTTTTAGAAGCTACTTGAGACCGTTGCAAAATTCCCAAAATGGGGGAAAAGTATTTCCCAATTAATACCGAGTAGCAGCCTAAAATATAATAATGATGAGATTACCACGTCGCTATCGCTCCTCGTAATGACGGATAGGTACGCCCACGCACAGCCCACGCCGTCATTGCGAACCCCCGCAGGGGGTGTGGCAATCTCATCCTTTTTCTATAACATTTTGTTATATTTTTGAACTCAACTTTGGTGTTATAATATTTTTGCAACGGTCTCAGCTTTGGTATTAGAAAGCCTTAAGAAGTTTCGCTCCGTCAGGCGAGCCCCAACCCGTGCAAGCATCCCAACCCTGCTTGGCTTGATAGGCCCCGTTGTTACCGCTTGTTATGTCACGGAAAAAACCCTTACCAACAACAGTAGGACCATAGATTATTGGGTTTATAAATCCAATATGCTTTCCTAACTTTTGATTATAAAGCGCAATCAACCCAGCCCACAAAGGCGCCACAGCACTTGTACCGCCGAAAGTAAGGTACTGTCCGTCAACACGCACAAAATAACCCGTCAATGGGTCAGCATCTGCAGCAACATCAGGAATACAGCGGCCATAATGTGAGGGATTGTTTGCTGAGGGAATCTTTATGTTATTTTGATATGCAGGCACTTTGAAGAAGTCGCTGACACCGCCTCCGGTTGCACTTGTGTCTGGGTTTTCATTCCAAACTACCTCATCAACTATTGTGTTGCCGTTGGCTGTTAACTTTGTGCCGCCGCAAGCAGTCACATATGGGGCAGATGCTGGAAAATCAGCGTGTGCCTTTCCATCCGCTTCTCCGTCTCCGGAACCGTTATCACCCGCTGCACAAAATACCGTTATTCCTAAAGCAGCAGCTGTCTGAAATGCCTGGTTATAGGAGATCATAGACTGAAGTGACCAATATTTCTCAGCTGAACCCCAACTGATAGAGATAACAGACGGTTTATTTGTAGTGTCGTGAATTGCCATTGTGATAGCATCTAAAAACCCTTTGTCGGTGTTGGGTGCAAAATACACTACAATATGTGCCTTTGGAGCAATGGCAGCCGCTACCTCTATGTCAAGCATCACCTCGCCATCGGGCACTATTAGCAGTTGAAGGATTGTTGGTAGCGCCATCAACACTGACAGCCTGGACATGTGGGACAGGCAAGCCGAGTTTTTGAAAATAGGTTACGATATCAGTGGTACGGTACCCGCCGCCAAGTTCAATGATTGCGATGCACTGCCCTGAGCCATCTACGCCGGTTGGAAAGTCGTACAGTTTTGCCAGTTCCGGAGGAGTGAATGAGGTGCCAGAGCCGTGAGGTGTGATGCCAATACCGTGGGTTGGCATGGAGTGCTGGTAGTGCGGCCTGGCTGCCGGGCGGTTGTCTATTCCAAATACGCCCTCTATAATATCCGCCAGGTCAATTGGCACTGTTAATGGGCCGGTGCGGCCACGGTACGTGCCTCCTTCGTGTTCATGGTGCTCAATTTTTGTTTCAAATGCTTTTGAAAAGTTAGCTGCCGTACCCGACAGAAATACGCTGCGTCTGGCCGTACTGGTTTCAACCACTACAAGGCCGTGTTCCTCAGCAAATGCCTTAACTAACTCAATGTTTTTTGAGTCAGCGCCATCGTAAGTGTCATGGGTCAGATAATGTGCGCCATCTGTTGTTAAATCTTTAAGAGGAGTTTTTCGGCGTATCCGGACAGTGACTTCAAAACGTTCCTCGTCATGAATTGGACCTGTTGCTACCGCCCCGTGAAGTGGAACCCGTTCACTGCCTTTGACTATCGAGCGTTCGGATTTTTTACTCATGGTGTTACCTCCCTACTGTGGTGAAATGTTTTTTATAAGCGTCCCGCCGCACCATCAGGGAACCTGAGTGCATGGCATGGATTTGCGGATATTAAAGCATATAATGTGGTTAATTGTATATATATTTATAAAAATATTTTTGCTCTAATCAATAAGACATTAAAACTCACAGGCGTTAAAAAGCGCAGGGATAGGGGAATAAGAAGGCACAGAGAAAACATTTGGAGCAATCAACATGATTGCTCCAACGCGGGGTTATATTACCTTTTTGGCAGCTACTTGGACTAAGTCTGTGTGACGGCTCTCCACAGTGCCGACACTGTATCCGCATGTTTACCACGTACGTAAAATGACCTGCCGCCCTCAGAGACCGTTCGCACAAGCATGGTTTTCCACGGTCTGAAGTAGTAGGCCGGGGAGTCTTTTGGCGCCTCTTTAGTAAAATCCTCCGGTAAGTCGTGCAGATCGCACACAAGGGTTGTAAAATCGCTTATCTTTTTGCCACTTTGAACGCCTAGGTTTCGCGCCATGCTTAAGGCTTTTAAAAACACCTCCGGAGCCATCACGGCACTGCCAAAATTCATCACCACCCCGCCCGATAGTGAACTCACCACCTGAGTAAACCGCAGAAAATCCATGTACGAAAGCGCACCGGCAGCCGCTCCGTCATAGTTGGGAAACTCGTTTATGATGTCGTAGCCAATTCCCACATGCACTGTGGCCGGTATGTTTAGGCGATACGCTGTCGCATAGAGGCTGATGTCCTTATGCGGAAAATCTCCCTCGTAAATTGCCTTGCCAATTGCCCATCCGTAACCGCCTGGGGTCGCTGACCCCTCCTTGTACGCAGCATTGACTATATCGTTAATGTATCCAGTTTCTTTCCAAAGCCCGAACTCTCCGCACTTAATATATTTAGCGACACTTTCGGTGGTTGCTCCAATCAGTGCAAATTCGTAGTCATGAATGACACAAGCGCCGTTTCCGGAAATACACGTGATGTAGCCCTGTTCCATTAAATCTATGATGAAGCGCTGGACGCCTGAGCGAATCACATGCCCGCCCATCATAAGTATGACGGCAGCCCCGCGCTCCTTTGCACTTATTATATGGCGCGCCACTTCTGCCATAGTTGGATGCGGCGGGCTATTGCCGCCACTACTAAGGGACACAATAATATCTGTCGTTAAATCATGCTCACGCTCCGAAAGCGACAGCAGCTTTAGGTGTTCTCTGTTGAAATACATCTGAGTTATTCTATAACGTTAGTGCTTTTTATCGCAAGAAAAATACCGGTCTCATAATAGATGATCAATTATTTTGTGGAGGATGTGCTTATTTTTATAAATGTGGCAGAATCCACTATCTGTATGTCTTTATAGTAGTTTAAAGCAAGCAAATGGTCATCACCGGAGACGATGTAGCCCGCTTCACCCTCAATAGCACATGCGAGAAATTTGTCATCAGAGGGGTCTGCCCTGATGTGGTCAACAACTATACTCTCACCCGTGATAACAGTACCCTCATAAAGAAACGATGTTATGCCACGTATGGTTTCCTCCTCCAGATGATATTTCATATAAATATGTTTCCTATAAAGCACGTTAAGTATCTCGTGGTTTATCGAAACGGACGTGATCACCCTAAACTGTTCATTAAGCGCTGCTTCTATAATCTTGCGGGGATAACCTTTGGGCGATATGATACCGCTTACAATAACATTGGTGTCTATTACAGCCCTAATTTTTGGCAACAGCTCTCACTTCGAAGATGGCAGTGCTTACATCATTTTTAACATCTTTTTCTGTAAATTCTGAATTCTTTACGTCAAGCGTTTTTAGAGACTGACCAAACAATTCCTGCCACGTCATAACATTTTCACGTTCAAGCGTATTCTTAAGCAAAAGGTTTTCGTCAGAATCAAGTTGTTGCACTATAGCAAGCAAATCCTGAAACGTAATTTCAAGTTTTAAAGTTTTTATAGCCATATCAAACCTCCCCTATAGCTGTTTCACTATTTTACCATCTTAAAAGATTTTATCTTTTTTTTATATTTCGGGCAGGAACACCGTTGGTTCCCATCTACTCAACAGTCTATTGCCATATTCTATCACTTTAGCAGTTTGCTTATCAACATACGGTTTATCCCATCGCTGTGTTGACAAACACAACTGCGCCTGTTTAAAATTCAGTAACAATCATATCAAAAAAAAAGGAGCTTACTATGAAAAAGGTAATTTATATAATAGCGGCGCTTTTAATGGCTGTATCAACCGCATACGCCTCCGATGCGCCGCAAACTATATATTCTAAAACGATAGACTACAAGGACGGCAATACGGTCTTAGAGGGATACGTGGCGTATGACAAAAGCTTAAAGGGAAAACATCCTGCCGTGTTGATAGTTCACGACTGGATGGGGCATGGGGAATTTGTGGAGGAGAAGGCGCGGCAACTGGCAAAATTAGGCTATGTCGCTTTTGCAGCGGATATTTATGGCAAAAACATTCGTCCTAAAAACAACGAGGAGGCTGCTAAGGTTGCAGGTATATACAAAAATGACCGTGCTCTTTTACGCAGGCGTGTTGAGGCCGCACTGAGTTATTTAAAATCAGTTCACTATACAGACCCGAAGCGGATAGCGGCAATGGGCTATTGCTTTGGCGGAATGGCAGTGTTAGAGCTTGCCCGCTCTGGCGAGGAGATTGCAGGTGTTGCCAGTATTCACGGCTCTTTGGATACGCCTGATGCAACAAACAGCAATATCAAAACCAGGGTGCTTGTCTTGCATGGCGCCGATGATCCGTTTACACCGCCTGAGGTGATGCGCGCCTTTGAGGATGAGATGCGGCATGATAAGGTGGACTGGCAGATGGTGCTCTATGGTAACGCTGTACATGCCTTTACAAATCCCGCAACAGGCAGTGACAACTCCAAAGGGGTTGCTTATAACGAAAAAGCCGACAAAAGATCGTGGATAGCATTAATAGATTTTTTTAAGGAAATATTTTCTAAATAATACAGGGTAGCCTTTAATCGTCTGACTTTGTTGGGATTGCCGCAATCTCCTCAACAGAGGCTTCTTCTGCTTGCGGCGTCATGTAGAAATCCTCTACGTAGTCTCTAAGCTGCATTCTCAGGGGGGAGTCTTGCATGTTTTTCAGAGTCATGCCGGGTTGATAGAAAGTTTTATAGAAATACATAGCGTTTTCCTGCAACCACGGCATAAATTCCGCGACCAGTTCTTTCTCAGGCAGAGTGCTTATCACCTTATCTATCCGCCTGTGCCGCTCCATACGCTCCTCATCCTTTTTTTCCCCCTTCAGCCGTTCCTCTCTTACATTTATCTGCTGTTGCTGCTCTTTGAGTTTTTTTTCCTTTTCAAACAACGACGGCTGTGTGTGCCAACCCTCTTTAAATGCGCTTATTGTCACCGCCCCCAGTTGACACTCCACCCCCGCACTTCTCTTCCTCTCATAATAGTTGCGGCAGTACTTCAGCACCGACACCACATAGTCCCGCCCTCTCTTAGGCATCACCTCTGCCACTATATCAAACGCCTGCTCCCGTGACAGCTGATAATGG
>JADFYB010000118.1 GCA_015233245.1 Nitrospirota bacterium
CTATAGATATGATAAATTAATGTCGTTAGGATGGAAGGTGCTGATACCACTTGCCGCTCCACAGCCAGGCAATAGCCCACATTATTAGTCATAGAGGATATATAATCAAGTCTATCCGTAAGCGGCATACACTGTATATAGGTCATACCTTCAGCCAGTTTCTCGGTTCCTCTGTGAAGATATCCAACATAGGGGGTGCACTTTCTTATGGTTTCACCGTCCAGTTCCAGCTTAAGCCTTAGCACTCCATGAGTTGAAGGGTGCTGGGGCCCCATGTTCAGTACCAACTCTCTGGTCTTTAAATCTTTCAGCGGTTCCATTCGTACTTTTTATATTCCTCGTGTTTTTGCAAAACCTCTTTAAACCCGCGCCACTCCTCCTCAGGACCCTCAACAGGATAGTCCTTTCGCAGTGGGTAGCCCTCCCAGTCCTCAGGCATAAGCACACGCCGGAGGTCCGGGTGGTTTTCAAAAACAATTCCGTACATGTCGTAACACTCACGTTCATGCCAATTGGCTGTGTTCCAGATGCAGGTACAACTTTCCAGTGACAGGGACTTCTCCGGCACCTGTACCGCAATGCGGATCATATGTTTGTGTTGTATTGAATAAAGCTGATAGATAACCTCAAAGCGGGGTGTTCTCTTGCTTAAGTAATCAACTCCGCATAGGTCTTTCAAGAAATCAAAATTAAACTCAGGGTCGTCATGCAACCGCATCAGGATTTCCAGTATATCGTCCTTTTTAACAACCAAAGCGCACTGTCCCCTGAAGTCCCTCACATCAACAACATCAGCTGGATAGAGTTCTTTAATTTTAGCGGCTATTTCAGCGGGCTCCATCTCATTCTCTCAGTTCTCATTTTATCCTGCAACTTGATAATCCCGTCAATCAGAGCCTCCGGCCTGGGCGGACAGCCTGGTATATAGACATCAACCGGCAAAAACGTATCACAGCCCTGCACCACCGAGTATGACCTGTAAACGTTCCCAGTACAGGCACAACTGCCCATGGCTATAACGTATCTTGGCTCGGGAATCTGGTCATAGACTTTTCTGACAACCGGGGCCATTTTCTTTGTAACAGTGCCGGCTATTATTATGCAATCAGCTTGCCGCGGCGAGCCGCGGAATATAATCCCAAGCCTGTCCAGGTCGTAGTGGCTTGAGCCTGTGGTCATCATCTCAATGGCGCAACATGCCAGTCCGAAGGTCACTGGCCACAGAGAGGACAGCCTCCCCCAGTTTATCAGCTTATCCAGTGAAGTGATTATTGTGTTAGCTCCGGGAATAATCCTGATTCCCTCCTCTACGTCGATTAAGCCAAGCGAGGTATCTATCATCTTCTTATCCTTTTAAACTCCCTCAATGCATACTCTTTTTACTAAAGTCTTCTATCTTGAAGGTCTGTATTATACATTAAATAGTAAAATTAATAAACTAATCCCAAACAAAGGCATCCTTTCTCCATGCGTATATGTAACCTACGGCAAGAATCAGTATAAAGAGCATCATCTCAACAAATGCGTAAAGCCCTATTTTATTAAAAGCTACAGCCCATGGGTACATAAAAACGGCCTCAACGTCAAACACAACAAACAGAATGGCTATGATGTAGTATCTGACAGTGAATTTCTGTCTGGGCTCACCCTCAGGCAGCATACCGGATTCGTAGGGGGAGAGTTTTTCGGCATATGGCCTCCTTGGACGCAGTAAGAAGCCAAAAAGCAACGCTCCCAAACCAAACCCCAGCGCTATAATCAAAAAAACAAGCACTGGCAGATAATCTGTTGGCACATAAGTACCTGGCATAGATATGTTTTACATTATCTGTGCGGTACTTGTCAATATGTTTTTTTCGGGAAATTCTACTTAATAATGTTTAATGTGTTATGATACTCTTATAAATATCTAAATCTAAGACAAACACTGGCAATCCGATGAAGCATCTCTATATAAAAGATATAATAAAATCCGTACAAAACGAAAAGATAAAAGATGCTGTTGTAAGACGGCAAAGAAAAAACCCTGACTATAAAGACTCTGTGTTTGTTGAAGGCAAACGGGTAATTGAGACGGCACTTCTGTCAACTGCTGTACCACAGAGAGTTTTTATCGCATCAGAGTTTCTAAATAACATTGCTAATCAATCCCTCATCGAAACAATATTGCAAAAATGCGCAGAAATTTACGAGGTATCAGAGCCCGTTATGAATAAACTTTCCGATACCGAATCACCGCAGGGAATCGCCGCTTTGTTTAAAATAACAGAATGCAGACTCTTAAACCTTAATCCATGTTCTGAATCTGTATATGTCGTTGTTGACGGAATAAGTGAGCCCGGTAACGTGGGGACAATTGTGAGAACCGCTGAGGCGTTTGGAATAAGCGGAGTAATTATGCTGCCCGGTACGGCTGATCCTTTCAGCACCAAGGCTGTCAGGGCATCGGCAGGATGCGTATTTAATATTAGCACTGCAAAAACCACTGTGGATGAATTCCTAAAATGGATTAATCACACTAAACTAACATTAATTTCCACGGTGGTTAGCGGCGGAGTTCCCCTCTATGAAACACCACTAAAACCTCCTTTTGCACTTATCTTTGGACATGAGTCAGAGGGGGTCAGCAGAGTTTTAATAAATAATTCAACTGTTAAGATGATGATTCCTATGCATGGTAAAGCCGAAAGTATAAACGTCTCCGTATCAGCGGCCATTTGCCTTTATGAGATGCTCAGACAAAAACAGCTTAATTTTTAAAGAATGTTTCTGTAGATAAGCTGCACATTATAATCTATTAATTATAATTTTTATGTGCATCATCATGAGAGCTGGCCTGATGCATTACCAACCGGATAAGTTCCGCAATTTGTTGCTTTAGATTTAGCAAATCATGACTTACAATATGCCATACAATCTCATTGTCTATGCCGAAATATTCATGTGCAATCCTGTTTCTCAGACCTTTCATCTCGCCCCACGGTATATCAGAAGCCTTGTCTCTTATGCGTTTAGGAACGTGTCTTGAAGCCTCACCCATGATTTCAAGACTTCTTACTACTGCGTTTAAGGTTTTCCTGTCCATGACAAATTCCTCGTACCTCATGCCCTCGATAAATGAAATAGCGTCGTCGGCAGATTGTGAAATATCATTCAGGTAATCCATGAATTCCCGCTTTTTTATATGTACACCACCTCATTCATAATGTGCCTGCCTATGTACGGCTTCAGTGCTCCTTTTGTGACCAAATCAACTTTTACTTCAAATAGATTTTTTAAATAGTTCTCAAGCCCAATAAATTCTATGAGTCCTACACTGTCACTAAACTCTACGAGAATATCAATGTCACTTCTTTTTTTTTGTTGTCCACGTACATAGGAACCAAAGACTCCAATTGTCTTAACCTTAAATCTGCTCTCAAGTACACTCCTGTTAGAGTTGATTAATGTCCTTATATCTTCAATATTCTTCATCGTTGCCCTTGCTTGTCGTTTTATTATATCAAACACCATTTATTTAAACTAATGCAAATAAACAACTCTTGGCTAAGAGACTCAGGCTCGTAGTGATTAAATAACAGCCCCTTAAAGATGTTACTGTCTCAATCCTGTGCCTTTAAAAAAGTCCTGATAAAAAACATCAGAACGAGAGAATATACTAAATTGATGACTGTAAAAGTCACAACTGAGTTCATTCGTTTGACTCTGGTCTCAAACAAGTGTTGAATGGAAAAGACAACCTCGTTAGCCACATTCCAGCAGTCTTCGCTTTTTTTAATGACATCTTGCTCTGTAGCATTTGGCATATTGTTTCTATGGTTAACAAGCATGGTTTTAAGCTCATCCCATGATTTACTTAGTCTTGAAATGCTACTGTCGTATTCAACTTTATTTTTATTGCTTATATGAATGCTGTCTTTGTCTGAAAGGGCTGTAATAATCCAATCCACGTCAGCAAGATGTTTTTGATAATCTTCACTATTCATCTGAAGTTTAATTATTCTCTGTATTGTTCCTCTTGCTATACCAGCATAATTTATAATTCTGTTATCGTTTTCAATTTCACCTATCTTCATATATATATACATGGCATTAGAGATCAACATAAGAAATAAAATAGTGGCAAAGAGCCCTGTTCTTTTATATGTTTTAGTCATTTAGCCTCCAATTTTGGACAGAGTTGTGAGATTAAACTTAGTGTCATGCTTTTCTGGTTTCAAGTTTGCGGCGTTAAGTAGAAGCAGTTTGAGCGTTTCTTTTGAGGCGCCGTTTCTGATAAGAGTTTTAAAATCCACCTCTATGTCGGAAAAAAGACAGGGCCTGAGCTTACCGTCTGAGGTAAACCGCAGCCTGTTACACTCGCTGCAAAACTGGCAGGTAACACCGCTTATTATACCTATTACTCCCGGGGAGTTTTCAAACGTGTAGTATCTTGCCGGGCCGTGTCTTCTCAACTTCAGGGCAACAAGTGTTCCCATGGCGTTAAGACGGTTCATGATTTCCTCCATTGGTACAAGCCGTCCTTTGCCATCCCCATCTCCGGTTATGCAAACAGGCATAAGTTCTATGAACCTGACCTGATAATCGGTTGTCATGGCAATCCGAACAAAATCCTCGATTTCGTCATCATTTATTCCCCTAAGCGGTACCATGTTTAGTTTAATTGGTAAAAGGCCGCACTCCTCAGCCTTTTTAATCCCATTGAGCACAGTCTCAAGAGAACCGCCGCGGGTAATGTCTGAGTATCTTTTAGCATTTAACGTATCAAGGCTCACGTTTACACGGTTTAGACCGCTTTCAGCAAGTTTCTGTGCATATTTTTCCAGCAACTGCCCGTTTGTTGTCAGACTAATATCGTCTATCGTACCGAGGGCTTTTATTGATTTTATGAAATCCGGTAAATCACTCCTAAGCAAAGGCTCTCCGCCGGTTATTCGTATCTTTCTTATCCCAACCTCAGAGGCGGCTTCTATGAATTTGAGGATTTCCTCAAAAGAGAGAATATCCGTTTTTTGCAGCAATCCGACACCGCTATTCGGCATACAGTAGATACATCTCAGATTACATCTGTCAGTTATAGATATTCTGATGTAATCAATGACCCTGCCAAAGGTATCTCTAAGGAGCATACTGTTTGCCATCATTTTCCAAAAGGGCACACAGGATATTTACAGTCTGGGCAGGACAGGCAAAAACCGCCATGCGCCATCTCTGCAAGCTGTCGTCTGTCTATCAACTCTCCGGAAAGTACACGCGGCAGCAGTAGATCAAACACCGTCGTCTTATTATACATCCCGCAGGCAGGCATACACATTACCGGAATGTCAATGGCGCCCAGATTCTGACACATAGAGCCGTTAACGTATGCGATTAAAAACATGGCTCCCGGCAGCACCGACGTGCCATAGTTATAGTGTTTAAGAGGCAGTTTTTTAACGGCAATAGGCGTTACATCATCTGGATCAACCGACATTCCACCGGTTGTTATTAATAAATCAACCCCTCTGCCAAGCAGATACATGAGCTTTTCGTAAATATAGTCAATATCATCTGGAGCATAAAAATGCTCCATTATTTCTCCGCCAAAAGCGGCAAGTTTACGCTCTATTACAGGCAGAAAGGCATCTTTTATGCGGCCATGAAACACCTCGTTTCCGGTTATAACAACACCGGCACGCGGCTTTCTTATTTCTTTTACCCTAAGTACAGCGCCATTTTGAGCAGTTTTAGCCTCAGCAACTGCCCTATCAACATTAGCACGTTTTATGACAAGCGGGATAGCCCTGACACCACCAAGTTTCATACCAGTTTTGACAACCGTATTTGTGTGAAGTGTGGCACACATCACATCTTCTGCCATGTTAAACCTTGTGAGGGCATCCTTATCAACGACAAGCAGACCATCCCTGTCGGCTATGAAATCAATTTTGCCCTCTTTAGGTTCACCTGAGGGGATGACTCCGGTTTCCGCTGAATTTCCCATTATGGCACTTGCCAGTTCATGTGCAGCGTCATCCTCATGGAGTTCATCATCGGCGATTTCTAATAGAAATATGTTGTCTTTGCCAAGCCTCTGCAGATGCTCTATATCGGACTTTGTGATAACATGCCCCTTTTTAAACGCCCGGCCTTTAAACTCACCCGGCCTAACCTCAGTTATATCGTGGGCCAGGATGCAACCCTCTGACATATGCACTGGCAGAGTCGTAAAGCCTTTTTTAGTCTCAGTTGTGCCTGTCTTATCCACACTCATATTCATTAATTATATCATTTACTTATCATAATATATTATTAAAATACTTTTGTCATATAAACCAAACAAAGTTCTTATCAATACCGTCTTTTTGTTTCAGTATTAGTATGTACTCATCAGAGGTTGGATTATAAATCTTCGCATCCTCTCCCAGTACATAAAGGTATTTACCACTTTCTCCGGTATAATTAAAGACTGCTATTTTTTCATATCGGCGGTATAGATTTCTCTCAAGCCACTCAAAGATGTACATGGGAGAGTTGTTACGCGGGGCCCATGATTTATAAAGGTGGCAAAACACTATAAGTTTCGGGGGATTTGTCATTATTTCAGATATTAGTTCTTTTTGCATACCAATGTTTCCAGGGTGGATTTCCATAAGCCCGTAGGTATATATATAGCCGGTAGAGGATACTCTGTCAGCTAAGAAAAGTATTTCAGGCTCTGAGCCTAACACCGCAATCCTGTCGCTTTTAGCCGTATTGGCTTTGATAACATCGGCAATCAGAGGGGCCTCATTAAAGGGATTTTTGTTATAGATTACGTGGCTGATTGTTGGAAGAGGCAGTTTAAAAAAATAATTTCTATCAGTCCAAAATCCGGCGGCTGCTAAACTTAAAAATATAATCAGAGCGGTATTGGGAAGTTTTAGTTTTTTTGTTAAGAACGTACTCAGGGCTTCAATGGCTATTGCAGCAAAAATAACCGCAGCCGGAAGCAGCATTATAAAGTAGTGAGGAGCAAAATAAAGGCCAGCAGATACGGCAAGCAGAGTAAAAAACAGAAGCATATTGATAAAGACCTTTTTCCACACCGGTAATTTGGTAAAGAACTGCAAAAACAATCCAATTAAAGCCGTTATCCAAAGCAGGTAAAAACCTTTAAAAACATTTGGGATGATGATTTTAAGCCTCGGAATGGAGGAATTGATAGTTTCGTTTGATACATAAGTGTAAGCATAGAGAAACGTCCAACGAAAAAAGTTGTTGAAGTCTCCATTGGCATCAACCCACGCGGTAACTAAAATCAGAGGGAGCAAAAACGCAGCAATGAGAGTGCATAGCCTTAAAAGCACATATTTAGCGTTTTGTTTGGTGTGAAATAGCGTATGGTATAGGAAATATGCTATGGCAAAGCAGAAGAAATACATGCCGTGTTGCTTCATTAAAAATCCAATTCCAAGGAAAACCCCTGCAGTAAGAAAAAATTTGTAAGTTTTATTTTCTAATGCAATAAGCAAGTAATAAATCCCGAGAGTGCAAAACAGTACGACAAGGTGAGTAGCGTGAAAGGCAAATCCATAAAATGAATAGTGGAGAGTTAAAAATCCATACGACATGGCTGAAATTGCTCCAACTGTCGGATTAAACAGGCGTTTAACCAGTGCGTAGACAACCAAAATTGCGGCAAGATTAGATATAAGAAACCCAATATGGATACCTTGCACGGTTTGGCCAAATATGGACATAAACAGTGCATAGACCAAAGCCGTGCCGGGTAGTTTCATGGTGTAAGCATACTTATACGGCTCAAGGTTATTAAGAATTAACTTCGCTATATAGGCAAATTCGCCCTCATCACGCTCTAACGGGAAATCCAGAAACCTGATTCTAACCGCAATTATTAAGACAAGTGCAATAAGGAGCGTGAGCCATGCGTAAAGCTCAGAGCGATTGCGTCTAATATCTAAAAACGGACTATCCCCCCTGACCACTTTTTTTCTTTAACTCGTTAATGGAATCAATCGCGTTTGTCGTTTTAGTTTTATCAACTTCATTTCCTAACTCTGTATTCAACCTTAAACTCATGTAGTAATGATCGAGGGCTTTGTCATATTCGCGTTTATTCTGATAAACCATTCCTATTTGATGGAGATTTGTTGCAATCCCTGATTTATTTTCTAATTCCTCACAAATTCTTAAACTTTGGTTATAGTGCTCAAGGGCTTTTTCATAATCGCTCCTCCTATGATAAATTATTCCAATTTGTTTGAGTGAGTCTGCAACACCAACTCTGTCACCTAATTCTTCTGCTATTTTCAGACTTTTGTTATAATGATAAAGAGCCTTATCGTATTCGCTATTTTCATATAACGGCATTTGCTTAAAATCAGAGACACTTTCGTCAATTTTAGTTTGGAGGTTTGGTTCTTTGATATTGAAAGTAAAAACACCGGAGCGCCAACTCCACATATTAGGAGCATTAACGGCAAAACCTTTTACGTCTTCTTTAACCATCCATAGTAACAGAGAAGCTTTGCAAACATTTCCAATGTTTTCTCTGTGAATTTCAAATCCTCTTATATACCAGTCAGGATTTGTTGCAATTAACCACTTTTCATGGTCAACCATGTTTATTATTTTAAATTCTTTGCTCGCTTGTTCAAGGTAATCTTCAAAGGCAACGAAAGAGTGCTTTGTTATTTTCGGCTTGAAAACAGTTGTCCTTTCATCAAAAAGCTTCAGTTTTTCTATCATGAAATCTCTGTAGTTAATGTCATTGAACTCAACAATAATAAGCTGAAAACTCTTGTTGGCTTTTATGAGCATCGTTAGCTCTTCAAAAGCCTCAACATGCTCCGGTAACAGGCCGTCATATAAATCCGCCGGATTTATTTCCGTTTCAGGTTGAATTTCAAAAGTTACAACTGACACTCTAACCTACTTTTGTAAAACGACGTTTTTATATTCATCAAGAGTTCTTACAACAGGATGGGATTGAAGCCATCGCCCACCATCCTCATATTCCAAAAGGGCAAGATTAAAAATCACTTTCCTCTTATCTTTTAACTTATCTTCAGTGCCTCTTACAAGATCATTAAAAGCACGGGCATACTCAGAAAAAGAGTTTGAAA
>JADFYB010000011.1 GCA_015233245.1 Nitrospirota bacterium
TTTCTTGAAATTATGGAAATTGGAAAGCGCACAAAAAGCCCGTTTGCTGAATATCGATTGAATTTATTAAAGAACTTCGAGATTCGTCATTTGATAATGTGAAAGACTGATAGGTGGAGTTTTCAAGAGATAAAGAATTTATTAACGTGGCGGTAAATCTTGTAGATGCTTTAACCCCAGAAAGTTTTATAAAAACTGTAACTCATTAATTTCAGAAAACTGAATATATAATATTCTCAAACCTCACAGTACACATGTTTTTTAGCAGTTTTTAAAAATACCATTTCCTCTATGGCTGTTAAAAGAGGCACAAATGTGGTGTTATCAATAGCAGAGACTGCAACGGCCTCGTATCTGCGCACAAGATTTTCAATCTCCACTATTGGCACTCTGTCTGCTTTATTAAAGACAAGAAGCGTCTCCTTCTCTGACAAATTAAGCTCATGCAGAGTGTTTTCCACAGAGGCCATCTGTTTTTCAAACCTTGGATTGGAAATATCCACTAGGTGAAGCAGGAGGTCGGCATCCTCAAGTTCTTCAAGTGTGGATTTAAAGGCGGATACGAGATCTTGTGGCAGGTCCCTTATAAAGCCCACGGTGTCTGTCATAATCACATCCCGCTCATGTGGAAAGCGCAGCCGTCTGCTTGCAGTGTCAAGGGTGGCAAACATTTTCTCTTCGGTAAATGTGCTGCTTTCGGTAAGGTTATTAAGCAGTGTGGATTTCCCTGCGTTAGTGTAGCCTACAATTGAAATAATAGGCAACTTGCTTTGGGCTCTGCGGTGTTTTCTCTGAGTGCGGGCAAGGGAGAGCTTTTCGAGCTCTTTAGTGAGAAGCGTAATTCGGTCTCTTACACGCCGCCTGTCTATTTCAAGTTTCATCTCACCAGGCCCACGCCCTCCAATCCCTCCGGTTAGACGCGACATTGCCGTGCCCTTACCGATAAGCCGCGGCAAGCGGTACTTTAATTGTGCCAGTTCCACTTGCACCTTACCATCACGGCTATGTGCCCTGCGGGCAAATATGTCTAAAATGAGTTGACTGCGGTCTATCACCTTAAGCTCGGTTAAATCCGCTATGGCCTTACCTTGTGACGGACTTAAGTCCTGATCAAACACCAACATTGTAGCGCCCTTATTAAGTGCCTCTATGATTAACTCCTTGAGTTTACCCATTCCAAGCAGATACCGCGGGTTTATGTCCTTTGCTCTCTGAATAACAGTCTCTACAACCTCTATATTGCTGCTGTGGCAAAGCTCACAGAGCTCATCCATAGAGTCATCAAGCTCGTGCCTGAGCTGAGGGGATACGCTTACCAGTATTGCGCGCTCGGCAAGTTTGGTGTCAGTCCACGAGCGCCCCTTTTGCATCTCCTCTTCAAGCGAATCTAAGAAGGCAGCAAAATCCCTGTCAACACTGTAAAAGTTAACAGCCTCTTCGACCTCGTACAATACGCCGACATTAGGCGGCACAAGGTAAGCCCCAAAAAATTTATCCGGCAGTCCGTCTTTAATGCCAAGTGCTGCCATATAGTCAAATCGCAAAAGAGCAAGGTCAGTAAGGTCATCTTTAGTGAGGGGTTCGTTCTTAAGGTGAGTGTGAATAAACCTAAGCCCTCTGAGCACTTTCTTACCCAGAGGGTAATCCGTCATCTCTGGTATGAATACCGATGAGGCATCGCCAACGATGACATGGCTGATTTTTCCGCCCCTGTCTATTGTAACCGCAACCTGTCTGTTTAACTCAGAGGAAATCTCAGCCAGAAAGCGGGCAAGATCAGCCGTTAAAAGCTCATTTGGCGGAGTCTTCCGTCTATAAATCCTCTCCAGATCATATAATGCCTTTTTCCTTAGTCCTGAAACATTTCCATAAACTGTGGCTATCTCTATTCCTCCTGCAATGGCTTTGATTTTACTGATACCAACTGCTTTATCAAGATTCTGATGTTATTATAGCAAAACGACAGAATTATTGTGTTAGTATAAACGGTATGAGACAAACTGTTTATACCGGAGATATCGGAACAAAAACTTTTGAAATTATTCTGAAACTAAAATCCCTTGCCAATCCTAAAAACGTAGAGGGTATGGCAAGGTATGGAATAAACCCGAAAAACACCCTTGGCATAACTATTCCTGCACTTAAAGCAATCCTGCGAGAGGTTGGAAAATCCCACGAGCTAGCACTTAAACTTTGGGACAGCGGCATTCATGAGGCAAAAATCCTTGCCGCCCTTATGGATATTCCCAAGGTTGTTACCGAAGAGCAGATGGAACGATGGGTTAAAGACTTTGACTCATGGGATGTCTGCGATCAGGTTTGTAGTAAGCTCTTTGTTAAAACCACCTTTGCTTACGTTAAGGCAAGGCAGTGGTGCAAAAACGACGAGGAGTTTGTAAAACGCGCCGGGTTTGTCATGATAACCTCCCTTACCGTACACGATAAACGCGCTTCTGACAACGTTTTCCTTGATTTCTTTGATTTAATTAAAGAGGCTTCAACTGATGATCGTAATTTTGTAAAGAAAGCCGTCAACTGGGCACTAAGACAAATCGGAAAGAGAAATCAGCCTCTCAGAGTTGAGGCTACAAGACTTGCCCACGAGATTTACGGCATCAGTACAAAATCGTCAAAATGGATAGCCCGCGATGCTTTGCGTGAGTTGGAGAAGTACTGGACAGGACAGCGTAATTCCCCATAATACTTCTAAATAAGTTCTTTACTTGTCAACTCGCTTTTTAAATAGGCATAGTAAATAGGAGCCGCAATCAGGCCGGCCATCCCAAATGCCGCCTCCATAACAAGAATCGCAAGCAGTATTTCCCATGATTTGGAGTGTATCTTTGAGCCAACAAGCTTAGCATTTAAGAAATACTCAAGTTTATGTATTAATATCAGAAAAACCAGCGATGCTATAGCTGCATTGAACGACTGGCTCAAACTTACAACAATTATCGCACTATTGGAAAACAGATTACCAATAACCGGCAACATGCCGGTTATAAATGTGACAGCGATCAGTGTCTTAGCAAGATGCAGATGAATACCAAAAAACGGCAAAATAACGACAAGGTAAAGCGCAGAAAATACTGTATTTATGGCTGAAATACTCACCTGTGCAAACACAACGCCCCGAAATGATGAAACCAGTCTTGAAACACTGTCTGTCAGAGCTCTTGCTAAAGGACCGCAGCTGTCCGCATCATGATGTACTTCATTAAGAGCTACAAGAACTCCTATAACCATACCTATTAGAATATGCGCAACAGCCATAGCAGCCTCACGGCCAGCTGTTTGCAGTTGGCTTGCATGTTGGCGCAACCATTCAGCCGCAGCAGTCTTTAACCCTTCAGCATCTGAGGGCAAATACTCGGTAATCCAGAGAGGAAGTGAATTCAGGGAGTTATCCACGATGTCTGCCATTTTTTTAAGTAAAACAGGCAAACTATCTGCGCTGTTACGAAAAAAATAAACTATTGCAATAACCAATACTGACAACGACACCAGCAATAGAAACACAAGCAGTGAAACCGTTATCAGCTTTGAACCATGTCCACTTATGCCTTTGAATCTGATATGATGGGAAAGTATAGAGATAAACTCATACACAACCAGACCGGCTAATAGCGCTGGAAGCAGATGCATCTTAAGCACTAAAATCAGCGCCGTTGTTACAATAAACCACGAAATATAGTCATAAACCGGCACTGCGGTTTCATTTGAATCATTCATATTCATACTATGATTGTAAGCATCCGTACAGATATCGCTGTCATAGTATCATGATACTCTATAGGTACTGTCTAAGTCAAAAATTTATTTAAATTACAGCGTATAAACTTAGGGTTCATCAGCTTTTCATAAAAGCTATACTGACAAGATCATTTGTTTGGATGCTCTAAAACAATTTGTCAATTTCCATTTCCTCCATGCTTGCTATAAAGGACAAGTATCTATGGCAGTTGTCGCACTCAATCATATTATCTCCTTGGGATAAAACCAAATATCGTAAATGTTTTTTTTCATCCTAATGTCTTACATAAATCCCCTCTTGTCAGGCAGATATAACCGAATCTCCATTTACATTTCACTGAGATAGCGGCTGATTTTAGCTTTATTTATAATAATATTATGAAAATAATTTCCGCTTATTAACTCTTTGTCTCTGAATTTTGCGAGGATTCTCGTAGCAACCACTCTCACCGTACCAACACGCGCTGCTATGTCGTTATGAGTTAGTTTCACTAAGAATTGACCGTCCACATCCTCTGAATAGTCGTGTAAAAGTCTGAGAATCCGTATATCCAGGGTTTCATAGACAGTTGATTCTATTTTGGAGTATAAATTTTGCATTTTATTTCCCAGCTCTTCTAAAAATATTGGACCGTATTTATCAAATTTTGACATCAACACCCTTTTATAAACACTTACCGGCAGGATTAAAACCTCAGAGGCCTCCTTTGCTACGGCGTTTAATTGAAGACTGAGGTCGTTCAGCAAAAAGAAATTCATTCCTTCGCTGATATACTCAAAAACAAAAATCCTTTTGCTTTTTTTAATCTCTATTTTAATAGAGCCTGTTTTTACAAAAAACATATACTTATTTATGTCCGTACTGTTTAATAATATTTTGTGTTTGTTTGTTTTTTTTATCGTCATATACTTCTTTAAAAACAGAATATCCTCATCGTCCATGAAAGAGAGCATAGGATATACTCTTAAATCATTAATAATCTTGACGTCAGGGTGGGATTTTAACAACATCTGACCGTAAATTGCCGTTATCGCCTCACTGTATGACGATAACTTACTTCTTTGCAGCGTTGGCGTGTAAGACACATTAGTCTCCATCTTAATACTACCCTCCATTTGTTGAAATGCTAAAAAGCGTAGTTTCAGAGTAACACAGCAACACTTACAGATGACTTACAGATTTGGATTTTTTTGGGGACCTTTATTATGTTATACCGAGTTGCTGCCAAAAAGGTAATATAATTAATGGTGGAGAAAAAAGACTGTATCCCGCCTCCCCTTAAGGGGATTCCCCTGCAAGTGCGGGATGACAAAGGGGTGGTGCGGGATGACAAAGGAGGCTGGGTTCCTATGCTGTCATTCCTGCGAAAACAGGGATCCAGTCCTTTATTAAAAACATTAACTGCAAAGGTAATCTCCATAATATATTTCGTCATTTTCAACTACAGATTTAACAAATTCCTCATCATCTATTCTGAATACACCAAAGTAGTTTTCGGTTTCATCAAGAAAATAAATCTTAAAATCCTCCACTCTTTTCCTCCAAAAACTCAACTTTGGTTTTATATGTTTCCACGTTATCAGTATCATTTTCAATTAACTGGCGGTAGCACATGAGGGCAGCCTCCCATTTTTCATATTTTATAAAGAACTGCCCTATGGTTTTACAATAACTAATGAATTTTTGCTTTATTTTTTCTCTGCTAACTAAAACCCATGGTTTATCCTCATCGGCTGGCAGAAAATCTCCCTTATATAGATCTAAAGCCTTTTCAAACAGACTGAAAACGACATCGCAGTTGTTTTCTTTCGTATCGTTTTTCAAAAGCTGTTCTGATTTTTTTATTAAATGCTCAAGTGCAAACACATCACTCCACACAACTTTACTATTAAGCTTAATATAGCCGTTTGAGTAATTGATGACATCCTTATTTTGAAAAAAGCCGCGCAGACGGTGAAGTGTTGTGTTAAATGATATTTGAGCAAGGTCACCGTCAGAATCCGGCCACAGAGTGTCTGCAATGCACTGTCCTGGCTGCTCCATGCTGCCAAAAGACAACAATACCTTTAACAAGGAAAACGGCATCTTTTGAACCTTGCCAGAAAAAGATACTGGCTTGCCGTCAACTTGTATCTGAAATCGTCCTAAGGCATATATTTTAACCTGCCACGGCCAGTCCTTTATTTCCATACACGAGTCATCGACAGTCATGCCAATGCTTTTTATGACAGACTTTACATAGTCAACTTCAATGCCAAGAGCCAGTGCCTTTTTATATATTAGAAAGTTTGCCGGATAAAAATAACTGAAGATGAAAGCTCCATTTTGTTTTGAAAACTCAATAGCTTCCTTAAAATAATCGGTAAACGATGTATCATCTCCGGTATGCGCACTTATCAGAGACTTCATTATAAAACACAGATATTCAGCAAACGGGCTTTTTGTGCGCTTTCCAATTTCCATAATTTCAAGAAAATACCTATCGGTTTTCTCATATTGGCCTGCTTCTATCAAGACATTAACCAACGCATAGGTATGAATCATTGCAAGAAATGGGGAGCCGGATTCCACTGCCGCTTTTAGTGAATTCTCGGCATAGTATATAGCCTCAGAGAATTTACCACAGCGTGCGGCAACCAGCGATGATTGATGGTTGTAGTATATAAGTTCAAAACTTTGGAAGGTCTTTCTTGACTCCAACATTCTATTAAGGTATTCCTGAGCTTTATTAACATCGTCTTTTTGCAGTAAGGCATGGATCATCTGTCCGTACAACGCAAGATCAAGAAATTTTATTCCCGTATCACGGGAAATAGATAATCCCTCTTCTACTGCCTTAATCATTTCATCGGGCTGGCATGCAATTAGGTTATACAAGGCCTTTGTTCTTAAATACATTAACTTCTGTAAATCTGAGTATGTTTTATATTCAGGATACAGAGTATCTAAAACCCCTTTGGCAGCATTAGCTCTGCCATTCCATACATAGTAAAAAATTAAATTGGAGCCTAAAAAAAGCTTATTAGAGTTACTCCTGTCATTATTAACTATTTTAAGTGCATGTGATTCAAACTCGGTTATCATATGATGGCCTGGGGCTCTAAAAAGCAGTGCCGAAAAAATACTTGCAATAACACGTTCCTCCACGTCTTTTGTGGAAAACTTGTTCTTCTTGTCATAAATGTTTTCAAATTCCTCTATCAGTAATCCAGTGGAGCAAAATTGCTTAATTCATACGTGTATGTGTTTACGATATTGGACCAGCTTAAAAAAATGCCGCAATAATAATTTAATTCTTTGAATTTCTTATACGATGTTCCAAAGTAAAGCCTTGCTTCAAGCAGATTTTCCGAAAGCAGACACGTCCCTTTCCAATAGATAACCCACGGATTTGAGTTTATAACAGACTCCGGCACACCCTCGATACATTCAATAATGAGTTTTGTGCGTCCCTGATCTAACAGCGTCTTAACATTAAGGTAAATTATATTTATAAGCCTGTCCCATGCTTTTACAGCAGTGTAAAGTTTAGCGGCTTCATAAAAAAAGCCGTATTTTTCAAGGGCCTGAGCTGTTTTAAATTGTAGCTCCTCGTATTTTTCACCCAGTGTTTCCTTAGCCTGAGCTTTAAGAAACTCACTGAACAGGTCGTGATACTTATACGATCCGCCACCGGCTTTGCGAACCTCCGTAAAAAAAGGGTGATTTGCAAGATACTGCAGGATGCGTTTAGCTGATGTGCCGCCAGTTAGCTCATTGGCCAATTCCACGGTAACTTCAGGGCACAAGCTGGTCTTTATGAGAAAATCTTTTATAAGGGGATCTTTTTGCTCAAAAATCTCTCCTGATAAATAATTAAAAATTTCCTCATTTGCCATATCCAGCCCCAAAGACTCAATGTCATCAGCTTCAGTTAACCTCTTAGATAATAAGACAATCCCCGATGCCCATCCTCTGGTAACATTGTGTAACACTCTGACATTATCATCCGTCACAGCACCCTTAACACCATGATTTATAAGCTCCTTTGTCTCCTCAAGCGTAAAAAATACGCTGTCCCAATGAAGACTGTTAAGCATACCGGAGACTTTCAGTGATGAGTACACGGAGGGAGCATCCGTTCTGCTTATTACTATTATTTTTAGCCATTGCGGGATAACCGAAAAGGCTTGCAGCAGACTGTCATTAAACAAATCATCTTTAACGGCATGGAAATCGTCAAAGACAATTATAGTTGTTTTTTTTAATAAACTGTACAGCTCCTCGAAATAATTTAATACAAATGTGTGCAGCCCATATTCATTTGTGAGTGTAGGAAGCTCCGCTTTAAGGTGAAGAGTGGTTTTTGCTGCTAATCCAATGTGATAAAAAAATGACGACAGATCATTGTCCCTTTCGTCAATCCTGTACCACAGACAGGGGGATTTCTTATGCTCGATATAAGAGGAGACGAGCGCAGTTTTACCGGAACCGGCAGGGGCCGAAATCCACAGTATCGGAGCAGAGGAAAACAACGATTCTACCTCATTAAAAAGTCTTTTCCTTTTTAATATCTTCTTGTAAACAGGCCTCGTCAGCTTTGACGAGTATTTTTGTAACCCGACGCTGCCGTCTTGCGCCAAGGCACCCTTTGCTAAATTGTGCAAACCTGCTACCCTCCCCTATTTTATACAAGTTTCCGTATTTTAGTGTATATTTAAAAAGTCATTGAGTATCCTGAAAAATTTCTCCTTTTGTTCGATATGATAACAGTGTGATGCGCCCTTAATTACATAAAACTGTGAATCTCTTGTGTTTCTGTGATAGTTCTTAACCGTATCAGGGTGGATCTCGTCGTGTTTGCCACAGATATAAATCACAGGCAGGGTTATATCTTTTAGTCTGTCTGTCAAGTCAAAATCAGCGATTACACCATCCAGATAAAAGGCACTTTGACCTACAAAGTGGTTGAATATCCGGTGATTTATACAGGCAGCACTTCTAAGTAAGCAGTCTGGCCAAGGCTGAGTCACACAGAAATGATGGCTATAGAAAACCAT
This sequence comes from Nitrospirota bacterium, assembly GCA_015233245.1. Lineage (GTDB taxonomy): Bacteria > Nitrospirota > Thermodesulfovibrionia > Thermodesulfovibrionales > Magnetobacteriaceae > Magnetomonas. The sequence continues at coordinate 8,794 of JADFYB010000011.1, forward strand.
CATAGCCTCGTTGTATTTATCAGATGTGAAATCCCCCTGGGTACGGCAGCCATTAAGAGTGTCCCGCACATCTTTAGGCAGCGACTCCACCCGCAGTAACATATCCGATGTGAGAGTTTTAGAATTTAACACAGGGCTTGCCATAATAAGACTTGCTATATAGTCAGGGTTTCTGTCTAATACAAAAGAAAGGGAAATCATAGCGGAAACACAGTGAGCTAATATGTGGTATTTGGGATAATTCAACTCTTTACAGAGCGCATCTATCTCTTCGAAAAAAACGTCTAATGTCCACTCTGAGATATTTACGTCTCCGCCGGAATTTCCGCATCCTCTTTGATCGTAAAAAATCACCGGTCTGTCTGAGGAAAGCTCAGAAATCGGCTCCATGTAATCGTGAGAAAGAGCAATTCCATTGACTACCAGCAACGGCACACCCGGTTTATCGGCCCCATAGACCGAGTACCAGAGGTTATAGTCCGGCATATTTACATACCCAGTTTTTAAATCAACCACGCTCCTACCCTCAAGCTCTACAACATAAACACACAAAAGTAACCAAAATGTTTAGTTGCAACAACAGCTATGCAAATAAAGCGCCAGAACCACCCTTCAAAATAGTACACAAAAGTAACCAAAATGTCAAGATAAAATTTAAATCGTTTGGCTTTTACATTTTTTAATTGTTTTTGGTATAATACTGATATGTCAACTAAGATTGATATGATGGAAGTGTTTGAACGGCTTAAATCAGCAGAGCTTAACAATAAGGCGGCTAACGAAATTGTTGAAAAACCTGCCACAAGATCAGATGTAGATGAAATCTTAAACGAGTTAAAAAAAGTTCTTGCGACAAAAGCCGATTTAAAAGCTGAAGTTGACAGACTAGTTGCTCAGCTTAAAAAGACCAGGTTTGCAATGATGGTGTATTCCATACTGATTGCTTTGCTTATCGTAGCAACTAACACAGGGGTCTCAGACCATATCGCTGCCCTGTTAAGCATTGGTAAATAACTCTGAGATGTCAACTTTCTTCAATGCAGTCGGGCAATGGCCCTGTGCAACGGCGCGGTGTGAACCCCGTCAGGCCCGGAAGGGAGCAGCGGTAAGCGCTTGCTACGTGTGCCACAGTAAGTCTTTGCCCGGTTGCATTGAGGAAAGATTTTTTCTCTTGTAACCTGAGTTAACGGAGCGTATTTTTTTGGCTTATCTGGTTTTAGCAAGAAAATGGAGACCACAAACCTTTGAGGACTTAACAGGACAGGAGACTGTCACTAAGATTCTTAAAAATGCGCTTACCGAAAAAAGGGTTGCCCATGCATATCTGTTTTCAGGCCCCAGGGGAGTCGGAAAAACCACAGCCGCCCGGATTTTTGCTAAAGCGCTGAATTGCGCTCAAGGCCCAACCCCAACCCCTTGCCTTACCTGCCCACAGTGCAAGTCCATTGTGGAGGGCTCTTGTCTTGACGTTATCGAAATAGACGGCGCATCCAACAACGGCGTTGATGAGGCAAGGGAAATCAGAGAGAAAGTAAAGTACTCTCCCTCATCCGGCAGATTCAAGGTGTATATCATTGATGAGGTACATATGCTCTCTGTGGCAGCTTTTAATGCGCTTCTTAAAACCCTTGAAGAGCCGCCTCCTCACGCTGTTTTTATCATGGCTACAACATCTCCCCTTAAGGTTATACCGACTGTCCTGTCCCGCTGCCAACACTTACAGTTTAAGCGAATTCCGGCTGAAAAAATCATAGGGAGAATCACTCATATAACCAACTCCGAGGGTTTCAGCATAACCTCTGATGCAGCTGCAACATTAGCAAAGGCTGCTGACGGCAGCATGAGAGACGCCCTGACTCTCCTTGACCAAATCGTATCCATTTCTCCTGAAATCACCGCATCCAGTGTTAACACTCTCCTTGGACTTGTTGACCAAAAAGTCGTAAAAGACATGTTTGAGTGTATATTTACCGGTAACAGAAAGACAATTCTTCAATCCATAGACTACCTGTATGAAAACGGCTACGACTTGAAGACGTTTCTCAAAAATCTGATTGATTACACCAGAGATGTGCTGATTTCGCTTTATACAAAACCGGAGGATAACCAGCAGCGCAAACTATGTTCTGAGGAATCGGTAGTGGTGCTTCTCAATGAACTTGTTAAAGCCGATGGTTTATTAAAGACTGCCTTTTCCACACGCATTGTGCTTGAGATGGTTTTAATAAAGGTTAGTTTTCTTTCCAGCCTCAGACCAATTGCAGGGTTGATTGATGAGTTTAAATCCATAAGCGGTAAAACTACAGTTGCGCCATCTGCCATATCCCCTCAAAGAGAAATGCCCGAAAGTGTCCCTGTCGAAACCGCAAAACCTGAAATCAAAGTTGAAAAGGTACTTGATAGCAGCATTCAACCCAAAGGTGAAAACGCTAAGACGGCTCCGGAGGCCAATGAACCAGAAGTAGAAATTGTCAAAACTCCTCCTCAGACATCGTTAAGCCCGTGGGAAAAACTGCTTGATATTATAAGTGATGAAAACCCGCCGCTGTGGTCAAAGCTGAAAGAGGCAAAAGTGGAGGTGTCTGAGGGCACTGTTACGCTCACCTACAGTACCACCGGTTGGAGGCTGTATAAGGAGTCACTTTTAGAACAGGCCGGATATGTGGAGGAGTTCTTAGAGAAATTAACCGGCGCTAAACACAAATTGATATTTAAGGAAAACACAAAAGCGGTTAAACCCAAGGCTGACTTAAAGAAGGTTGCACTTTCTGACCCTAAAGTGAAAGAGGCAATGGATCTCTTTGATGCAGCCTTTGTAAATGTAGAACCACTGAATAGAGATAAGTGAAATAAAAAAAACGTATGGAGGAAATAATGTCCAAAAAAATGCTTGGCAATATAATGAGAGAGGCGCAGAAGCTTCAGGAAAAGATGGTGAAAATGCAGGAGGAGGCTAGCCAAAAAACAGCAGAAGCCAGCTCCGGAGGCGGTATGGTGACGGCTGTGGCAAGCGGAGCAGGCGCCATAGTATCAGTCACAATTGATAAAGAGGTGGTTAATTCCGATGATGTTGAGATGCTTCAGGACTTAGTTGTAGCAGCATGTAATGAGGCGCTAAAGAGGGCGCACGAACTGGTTCAGGATGATCTGTCAAAGGTAACGGGAGGACTTCAACTGCCTGGCATGGGAGATATTGCCGGTTTGTTTGGCAAGTAGCACATCAGAATGTCATATGGAATAATTGAAACGCTGGTTAGCGAGCTTATGCGGCTGCCTACAATAGGCAGAAAAACGGCACAGCGCCTTGCCTTCTACATACTGTCAATGCCAGAGGATGAGGCAAAATCCATAGCTAGAGCTATTTTGGATGTAAAGGAAAAAGCTCGTCTTTGCAATGTTTGTTTTAATATTTCAGAGGAGGAGACCTGTCAGCTTTGTAAAGACAGCTCACGTGACAGTAGCAAAATATGTGTGGTAGAAGAGCCAGGCAACGTCTCGGTTATAGAGAAAACCGGCCTTTTTAACGGTCTTTACCACGTGCTCCATGGCAGCCTATCCCCAATAGACGGGATAACACCCGAAAAACTTAAACTTGAAGCTCTCTCAGACAGAGTGAAAACGGACACAGTGTCAGAGGTCATACTTGCCACAAACCCTAACACCAAAGGGGAGATGACAGCCCAGTACATAGCTAACCTGCTCAGACCTTATAAGATAGTGGTAACAAGAATTGCCTACGGCCTTCCCATGGGTGGAGACATCGAGTTTGCTGATGAGGTAACTATGGGGAAATCCTTTCAAGGCCGCAATGTGATTTAAACAATGTCTTTTCCTCAATCCCTGTGTTATCATAAGACAATGGTCGCTGTGAAGGAGAGACAAAGTGCATCAAAAGTATGACTTAACTCTCAAGAAATTACTAAAAGATATACCGGCTAAGTTTCTTAAAATTCTAACCGGGTATGAGACTGGGAGGTTTCTTGACATTCAGTTGCCTAACATTCAGTATTGGCTACCGGATTTAATTATTGAGCTGCCGGATAGCAGCATTTTGCATATAGAGATTCAAAGCGCCTCAGACAGCACTATGTTAATGCGGATGTATCTGTATTCGGCTCTTATTTTTAGCCAGTATGGGAGGATGCCGAGACAAATTGTTTTGTACGTAGGTAATAAACCTCACAAAATGAAAAATAAGATAGGTACATATTCATACGAGATAAATGATATCCGTGACATAAACTGTTCTGAACTGTTACAGAGTGATAAACCTGAGGATGCGGTGTTAGCGCTTCTGTGTAACTCAGACAATATGGATGTTACAATAACCAAAATTTTAGAAAAGTTATCCACATTACCGATAAAAACAATGAATGATTACATATTAAAATTGTTGAACATTGCAGATTTACGGAAATTGTCTGACAAAGTAAAAAAGGGGGTAAAAAATATGCCTATAACTATTGATGTAAGAGAGAGTACGCTTTTTCAAGAAGGGCTGATTACCGGAAAACAAGAAGGGCTGATTACCGGAAAACAAGAAGGGTTATTTGAGGGCAAGCGGCAAGGGTTACTTGAGGGAATTGAGTTGGGACTTGAACTCAAATTTGGCTTGGCCGGACTGGATTTAATGAACATAGTCAGAGCAGTAAATACTCTGGATAAATTAGAGGAATTCAAAAATCTTATTAAAACAGCCAGTTCCGTTGAGGCATTGAAGGAGTTTTTGTCTAAAAGTGTATGAGAAATCTAATAAACATCCGTACAACACCATACGCAAAGGAGGGTATTATGCGAATACTGATAGCAGAAGACGACTTTGCAAGCCGTACAATGTTGCAGCGATTTTTGGAGGACTATGGTGATGTGGACGTTACTGTAAACGGTGAAGAGGCTGTGGATGTTTTTAATCTTGCCATAGATGATAAAGAACCCTATGAGCTTATCTGTCTTGATATTGAAATGCCGGTGATGGATGGTTTAAAAGCATTAAAGGCTATACGTGATAAGGAAAAGAGCATGGGAGTTAAACCTGATACAGAGGTGAAAATTGTCATGACCACATCTAAGGATTCCTCAAAAGAAGTTCTGGATGCTTACTACTGGAGCGGCTGCAACGATTATCTCTTGAAACCGATTAATATGCAAAAACTTGCCTCGCTGCTTGAAAAATATGGTTTCTCTAAAGAGTAGGTGATACATTTATGCGAATACTAATCGCTGAAGACGACTTTTCAATTCGCTCGCTGTTACTGCAGTTTCTTAAGCATTATGGTGAAGTGGATGCTGCTGTCAATGGTGTACAAGCAGTTGATGTTTTCGTGCATGCACTGGAGGAGAAGAAACCATACGATATAATTTTTCTTGACGTTATGATGCCTGAAATGAATGGTTTAGAAGCATTGGGAAATATCCGTAATAAGGAACAATCTTATGGAATTACACCTGATGATGAGGTAAAAATTGTGATGGCAACCGCCCTTAATTCCTCTAAAGATGTGCTTGATGCTTATTACATGGGCGGCTGTAACGACTATATCATAAAACCATTTAACCTTGAAGCACTTGCTAAGCTACTTGAAAGATACGGGTTTTCTAGACATTCAAAGTAAGTCACACTTTTAAAAAATAATTAATTGCAAACTTGCCTGATGCTTTGGTAGTAATGGCATCGACAATCCCTCCGATAATACCGCCAACTAAAGGGGCTGTTTTAGCGATATTCACAAGACCGCTCCGTCCAAATCTGGTTAATAAACGAAAACCCACAGCCTGATTAATTTTTGAGATTGTTACTCTGGATATTCCCCTTACAGCAGTCGCCATTTGTGTATTAGTTATAAGTAAGCCTAAATCTTTCATAATGTTAGCTGAGGCGCTGCCGCACAAACAAAGATATACCAGTGATTTAATTTCATCTGTCCTTATGTCATGACCCCCCATTACGGCAACTGCCGCAATCATACGGATTTGCAAATATATAATAGAAGCCAAATTTGCCGGTATTGCAACAGGCAGCGTTATGATGCCCCCAATACCTGTAACAAAACCAGACACTCCCGCCTTGGCGACTTGTATATTTACAAGTCGCTTTGCTTTTACCTCTGTTGAGCCGCAGCCACTTAAATAATTCCGTGCAAGTTCTTCAGCAGTTTCAAGACCAGGCAGCCCATTAACAGAGCGCTCGTAGCAATAATCCAGAGTTTTCATTAATATTCCTTCATTTAGTTCAGTCATGCCTTGTTTCTCCTTAGCAGAGACGACTGGCTGGTCACCTCTACTGAATTTCACCCATGGGTTTTGCAAGATACTTTTCCATGTCCACTAAAACCTTCTTCGATTCAAATTGTATATTTTCTATAAAAGTATGAATTTTTGCCTCATCTTCAAATTTGCCATTCATTTTTATGAGAGCCGCCTCCATCCTAAAGGCTTCACTTTTAAGAGCTGTAGCGCCAACATTGGCAGACATTCCCTTAATCAAATGAATCTGCTTTTTTAATCCTTCAAAATTTCTCGCCTCAAACTGAGTTTTAAGAAACTCTATCTGTTGCGGCGCATCCTCAACGAAAGCCTCCCACATATCTCTGAGAATAACCTCATCATTATTAACTCTTTTTAGTGTTTTCTTTATATTTAATGACATGGCAGAGGTTCTTTGAGTCGGTAATGTATGTTGTGCTGTAGGAAAATCATCAGGGATAATTTCCGGAATTTCAATGCCTGTCTGCACGCCTGCTGTGTATTTGTTAATTAATGCGTATAAATCATTAGCCTCCATTGGTTTTGAAATATAATCAGTCATGCCAGATTCCAAACATCGCTCACGGTCTCCTCTTAACGCATTGGCTGTCATTGCAATTATTGGCACATCTCTATTTATCTCACACTCTTTTGAGTTCCTTATGAGCCTTGTCGCCTCTAAACCATCCATCTCCGGCATCTGAATATCCATGAGAATTAAATCAAATCGGATTTTAGCTGCTACATCTACCACCTCACATCCATTTCCAACAACTACCGGCATAATCCCGTGCTTTTGCAAAAGTTTGACGGCAAGTGTTTGGTTCACTTTGTTATCTTCGGCTACCAAAATACTAAAAGACCTTCTTGGACTTTGCACCATATGGCGAGTCAGAAGCGGCGCCAGAGGGTTATCCCAATTCTCGGTTAGGAGAGAGAGTATTTCCATTAAATCAGATTTATAAATTGGTTTAACCATAAACCCTGAAATGCCAAGAGCCCGACACTGTGCATCATCTCCTTTTAACCCCGCAGATACAAGCAAAATTATTTTAACCTGCGATATTTTTTTCAAAGCTCTCACAGTCTTAGAAAAGGTAAAGCCATCCATGTCAGTCAGTTCGAAATCTAACACTACGATGTCATACTCCATAGGTGAAAAGTTAAGCTTGCCGATTGCCTCATAACCGTTTGAAGCAGTGTCAACATAAAGACCCTCGCTGCGTATCATTTCGGCTGTCTTTTTGCTTAAAGCAGTATTGCTGTCAACTACAAGTATGCGCTTTGTGTTGAATTCGATCTTTTCCACTTTTGTGTTGTCTAACTCAGATTTTGATAACACCGTAAATTTGGAGGTGAAACAGAAAGTGCTGCCTTTGCTAAGTTCGCTTTCCACCCATATATCGCCGCCAAGCATTGCCACCACTTTTTTCACTATCGCAAGCCCCAGCCCTGTACCTTCATATTTCTTGGTCGAAAAACTCTCCACCCGGGTAAAACTGTCAAAAATTCCGTCCAAGTTTTCTGCCGGAATTCCTATTCCGGTATCAGATATTGAAAAAAATAACATCTGAGTTTCTTCGTTAGAAGGCGAGTCTGTATTTAAGACTTTATGAGCTAAATTCACTTTCAACTCTATTTCACCTTGCTCTGTAAACTTCACTGAGTTGCCAATCAGATTAACCAGCACCTGCCGCAACCTTCCGGCATCTCCTTTTAGTGCAGTTGGCACATCTGGCGAGATTTCAACACTAAGATTTACCCCTTTGTTTCTTGCAGCAATTGCAAGGGGTTCAACTGCGGTTTTTATAGTATTAAGCAAATCAAAATCTGTTTCCTGTTTTTCCATTTTACCGGCTTCTATCTTGGAAAAATCCAGTACGTCGTTTATAAGATTAAGCAGGTGGTTTGATGAGTCCTTAACTATGTTGAGATACTCTCTTTGCTCGCTGTCAAGGAGAGTATCCAGCGCAAGGTTAGTCATTCCGATTATGCCGTTCATAGGAGTGCGAAACTCATGGCTCATGCTAGCTAAAAATGTGCTTTTTGCCAAATTTGCCGCCTCTGCCGCCTCTTTCGCTTTGAGTAACTCCACCTCGGTGTCCACATGTTCTGATATCTCATTTAGCAAAAGTGCGGTATATTCGCTAAGTTTGTAAGTTCTTTTCTCCACCTCTCGTTCTAACTCCTCAGTTTTGCTCTTAATTTCTTTTTCATACAGCTTGCGTCTTTTTATATCTGTCAACATCATCGCGTTGAATACACCCAAGAAAGATAAAACAGTTGTTATCAGAAATACGTATAAAATACCTCTGAAAATCTCCTTGTTAACAGATGAAAGATCCACAAGTAAATGTATATGCCAATTACTCTCCTTAGTTTTTGATTCCTCCATAATATATTCAACATCAGAATATTTATCATTTGTGGAACTCTTTTGACGGAGCGTCACTATATGTAAATTATTTTTCTCGGTTGATTTCACTATTGGAAGCGGCAGTAATGGATTTGCACCGTATTGCTTGCTGTCTTTAATTTTTTGTAAAATCTGGTCTGACAATTTATAAATACTGTGGAACAGGTATTCTTTTTCATTTGAGGTAAAAACAACATCATTATTATCCACAAGCATCAATATTCCTTTGACTTCATCTGTTTGTGGCTCAAAAAATTTCAAATCAAACTTGATTACAACCACTCCAACTATATCTTTACCATCATTCACAGGATATGCAGAAAAATACCCAAGTTTATTTGTAACAATGCCAAGGGCAATAAATGCGTTTGCTTTCCCTTTAATTGCACTCTGAAAATATTCCCTGAAAATATAATTTTTACCAATAAAACTTTCAGTGGATTTATAGTTACTTGAAGACAGAGTAAGTCCTTCTTTGTTGATTATATAGGTTACAGCACCGTTAACAGAGGAATTAAACACCGACAGGTATTCATTCATTTTATTGATTTCAGTTGGATGCTTACAAAACTCTATGACTGAAGGATTTTCAGACAAGATTCGCGTTTGTATAGAGTAGTTATTTATTTTGTCTGACAAGTAGAATTCGTACATATGTAATTGTTCCAATGCTCCTTCGTGAAGCTCTCGCATTGTAACGTTTTTTTCCAAAACGGCAGTGGCTACCAGCGCAATCAGGCTAATTATTATATAAGAGATTAGAATAAGAGGGTGTTTTTTAAACATTTCCTCTTTTACATTTTTTATATATGCTTTCATCTTCTAAAATATCCTAAAATGGCAAAAGCTATCAAACTGTGAAGTGCAACCTGAAGGATTGCTCAAACGGAGTAGGGTTATTTTCGGCCCGCGATAGATAGATAGATAGATAGTGTGCCGATTAAACGGGCTCTTTTTGTAATAACAACAAAACACTATTTGAAATCCCCCATATTCCCATATTACTTTATTACAAAAGCAGAGCATAAGTCAAGGAAACAATGTTAATCCCAAAACCTTGACATAATTGTTAAGCAAAATGTTACAATTTCAGGGTGAGACAAATTACATACAGCGGGTGGTTAATTTAAGGGGAAAAATGGCAAACATCTTACTGATACAACCTCCACTTTACAAGAATGAATACTGCAGTAGAGGCTCCGAACACACTTTAAGCCTTTTGCCACCCTTAGGACTTGCTTATATTGCAGCTGTTTTGTTGAAAAATGGACATAAGTGCGAAATCGTTGATGGAATTGCCACGCAGATTTCATTAGACGACCTGTGTAAAAAAGCCCTGTCTTATGACATAGTGGGGATAACATCAGTGAGTACTTATGCTTTGCGCGTTAAGCAGATTATACAAATGCTCAAAAATAAGTCAAAGTCCATTCCAATTGTTGTCGGAGGACCACACGCAAATGTACTCCCTGAGTCAGTGTTAAATCATGGTGCAGACTATGTTGTACTTGGTGAGGGTGAATTCACTATGCTTGAGTTGGTTTCCGCTCTGGAAAATAACAAAGATGTCGAACAAGTAAACAATATAGCATTTTTAAAGGATGGCAAAATCTTAAAGACACAAAAACAGTCTGCAATAATAGATATGGATAGTATTCCCCTGCCAGCAAGAGACCTCTTACCGATGCACCTATATAAATGCAGTGGTGCAAGATCTAAAAAGCAGCCATCTCATTCAGTGTTTACCTCAAGGGGCTGTCCAGGCACCTGCACTTTTTGTAACAAAAAGTTATTCGGTACTAATATCCGGTATTTTAGTGTGGAAAGGATAGTTGAGGAGTTTTTCCTTCTTAGGGACAAGTATAAAGCAAAGGACATTGCTATTTGGGATGATAATTTTCTAAGTAACCATAGCACCGTTCATGCAGTATGTGATGAGCTAACCAGAAGGAATTTTAATACAACATGGTCTGCTGAGGCCAGGATTGATACGGTCAATAAAGAGCTTCTTACACATATGAAAGCAGCCGGTTGTGACTTTATAGCTTACGGTATTGAATCGGGCAGCCAAAAAGTTCTTGACAGTATGAATAAAAAAATAACCTTAGATCTGGTGAGAAACGTAATCAGGGACACTCAGAAGGTCGGTATTCCAATTCGCGGCTATCTTATGATGGGGTTACCCAATGAAACGGTTGAGGATATAGAGGCAACAATAAGATTTGCGATAGAGTTAAATATTGATGTGGCGTCATTTACACTATTTGTACCTCTGCCTGGCACAGTGGAGTATATAAGGGCTCAGAAATCAGGACAATTTGATCCAGATTATTATCTGAAAAAGGTTTACCCAGAGTTTAACTTTCCTGATGAGGCTATTTATATCCCTGAGGGAATGACGTCGGAGCAGCTTTTGAAATTACATCGCAGTGCTTATAACCGTTACTACCTTCGCCCCAGGATCGTTTTAAAAAACCTGTTGTCCATAAGAAGCGCTTCTGATGTTACAAGATACGTAGAAGGCGGTTTAAATATCATCAAAAACACCTTAAGCAAGTTCTAAGTGAGTATTGGCAATAAAATGGTTATAGTGATTCCTGTATTTAATGATTGGGATAATGTCAGCTTGTTACTGCCTCTTATTAGTTCAGCTCTTAAAGAAGTCAATGATGCCGAAAATTGCGAGATTTTGCTGGTCGATGACGCCTCCAATATCCCTTTTAAGAGTGACTTTGCTGTTAATGAATTCGCACACATAAATAGTATAAAAATACTAAGATTAAAAAGAAATATAGGCCACCAAAAGGCCATTGCAATGGGTCTTTTTTATATACATCGTAATTTAGCTCCCAAGGCTGTATTGATAATGGATGGTGATGGCGAGGATAATCCTTGTGATCTACATAAGTTAATAAACACTTGTGTTGAGAACGATTATGAAAAAATAGTCTTTGCTTTCAGGAATAAGAGATCAGAGGGGTATCTTTTTAGGATTTTTTATTTGTTTTATAAGATGATTTTCAGAATCTTGACTGGTGTTAGTATTCGGATTGGTAATTTTAGCATTATTCCGGGTCAATTATTAGGACAGGTGATTACTCTTTCGGATATATGGCGACATTACGCCTCGGGAATTATGAAATCAAAGATAAACCGCATAGAAATTGCTGTTGATAGAGCAAAAAGGTTATGCGGCGAATCAAAGATGAATTTTACTGCTCTTATAATGCATGGTATAAGTGCTATTTCCGTTTATGGTGGTGTGGTGGGAATAAGGTTGTTGTTATTTTCTTTATTGGTAGCAATGATTTGTTCTGTTTTAATTTTTGTTACTGTTTTTATTCGGTTGTTTACAACATTAGCCATTCCAGGCTGGGCAACAAACGTGGTAATGACATTATTTGTCATCTTTTTACAAACTATGCTCTTTATCTTATTTTTTATCTTTGTAATCTTCCAAAACATAGACAATAACCTTTCTTTTACGATTGAGAAAGAGTATGACTATCTTGTCGATAAAGTGACTGATGTGACATGAGTGCAGATTATTCATATGTTGGCACAGAGTTGGAAATTTTTAATGAAGCTGTAAACTGGAAGAGATATTTTACAGAGACAATTGAACCATTCCTTGGCAATAATGTTTTAGAGGTAGGTGCAGGAATAGGCGGAACAACTAAGTCTCTGTGCCGGAAACACCATCATAATTGGGTGTGTATTGAACCGGATGCAGTGCTTGCTGACCAAATTGAGCAAAAAATAAGCAATGGCATATTGCCCTCTAACTGTAGTGTAAGAAATATGTTTGTATCAGACCTGCCTGAAACTGAGACGTATGATACTATCATATATGTTGATGTAATTGAGCACATAAAAGACGATTTTAAAGAAATAGAAATGGTTAAGAGATTATTGAAAAAGAACGGCTTTTTAATTATACTTGTTCCTGCTTACATGATTTTATATTCTGAATTTGATAGTAACGTTGGGCATTATAGAAGATATAACAAAAAAACCCTTCAGCGGATTATTCCGGAGACCTTTAAAACTGTGCAGTTATTGTATCTTGATTCAGTTGGATTACTTGCTTCTTTGGCTAATCGCTTATTTTTCAGACAAGAGATGCCCTCCATGCAACAGATAAATAAGTGGGATAAGTATATTATTCCTATATCTAAAATAACTGACCCTCTGGTTAAATATAAAGCAGGACGCTCACTTGTTGGGGTATGGCAAAATCTTTGAGTATAGATGTTGATGCAATTTGACATACGTATGTATGTGCAAAAAAATTGACAAAAAACCTTCTGGAAATGATATAACCACGTTGTATGAAAATGTCAGAGCGTATTAATCTCAGACAGCTTTTATTTTACACCATTGCTTATCTGATTCCATTTTTTCTCGTCATAGCTTACGATAAGCTCATTCTGTCACGTCTTTGGTATGTTGCACCAGGTGATTGTGTTACGGGTAATTATGGTTTAGGTTTAAATTGGCTTACTTTTAATCCGTTAGCTATTTTTCATTTGCCAATGTATTCGTTTCAGGAATTATTTGCAATTATAATTAAGTTCATAGGATTTCCCGATGATTTTGTAGTCACAGGGTATCTGCAGAAATTCCACGACATTGGAATAATCATAAATATCATGATTTTAATAGCAACTGCCATATGGTTTGCTTATTTTGCGAAGCTATTGGAATTAAATATTATTGCCGTTTTCTTATGTGGGCTGTTAGTTGCCTCAATGCCTGCGATCACTATTATAATCACTTCATGGTATGCCCCTAATTTTACAATCGGCATTTTGTTAATACCTCCTGCCATAACAATACTTTATGCAGTCAAAACAGGAAATTTCCATTTAAGAAGCTTTTTTATTGCCCTTGCCGTTATTGGTTTTTGTTTCTCCAATCATTTCTCATCAATGATTGTTCCTGTTGCCTTGATTATCAGCATTCCGATAAGTTCTTATGATAAACTTAACAGTGTCATAGGCGCAGGCTCTGAAAAATTTGGAATTAAAATCTTATTTGTTTATCTGTTGCATTTTGCATTTATAGTGGATATATCTGTTGCCATTATGTATCATCCTGCACTTTTTATAATTTTTAGAAAGCATCCCATTATTATATCGGTGGTAATAATATTATTATCTCTTGTTATCTTATTATCGATGTATTATTTAAAAGCAAGAAAACTGCTTGTTGCAAATTTAATTAAATATGTAAGTACGCCTTTGTTGACAGGGTGGGCATTAGGTGCTAATGTATTGATTCCATACTGGGGAATAAGTGCGTCAAAAGCTTTTCTGTATAAAGGAATGGCTGACCCCCGGCTTCCTTTTACAGAGGTTTTAAGGAGATTTGACATATTTTATTTTGCTAAACAGTTATGGTGGAACTGGATAATCCTTTTCATTTTATTATATGGGATAGTATCATGTTTTAGATTATTATCAAAACATAACAAAACTACCAAAACGATTATTTTTATCCATTTAGCAGTTACTTTGACTCTCTTATTAAATATACTTATTGCTATGAACGTCACAATGATAGGAAATACATTGATAACCGGTAATGAGGTCAGGTATTTTGTACCGATGCTTTTTATTATCCCTATTTTTGTATATTATTTGTTTAAAATTAAGCCAATCGGTTATAAATTCATAGTTTGTCTGCTTTTAGTCCTTTCGTCGTTGTCCTTTTATGAATACGTAAAATATATAAATGTTTATAATGCAGAAACTAATGCTCTGTTTATTAAAGCTGATAAGATTATAGATCAACATTTAGATAAGTACCCAAATGCTAGTATTATTTGTAAAAACACTTCTGTACCTGAAAGATGTGCAATACTTTTAGCCTTTCACAACTATCGCACCCCTAGGAGCTTTGACAAGTTGAATTTGGCTGGCTTGAGTAAACATAGAATAGTCTATTTCCATTGTACAGACGAAAATTCAAAAGAAGCTGAGTTTGCTAAGTTTATAAGAACTAATAAATTTATTAAACCGATACTCGTTTTACCTGAATCTTATGTTATTGAGTAAACCTCCGCGTCTTATTTTAAGTACTATAGCTTCATACAATTCATATCAGTGCAGCCGCTTAAGCACGGTGAGCAGTCTATGGTTTTTCTGACAATTTCTACGTTATGACCCAGTGGCCGCCACTGTGAGATATCATTAATGCCTCCGCAAAACACTACTGTTTTCACACCAGCGCATCCGGCAATATGGGCGCTCAGTGATTCCACCGTATATACACATCCAGCTTTTTTATAAAGGAGATACAGTTCCTTAATTCTTAGCTTTCCCATAAGGTTAATGGCGTCTCTTTTTACATGCTTTATTATATCTGAAAAGAGCGGCAATTCGGAACTTGTGCCGGTAAACACTATCTTGTATGCCAAGTCTATTTTTTCAATTATACGTGCCCATGACTCCGGTGACAGCATCTTTCTTGCATCACCCGCTCCAGGATGGATAACCACAAAGGGGCTGCTGATTGTGTCCTTAAATAGGTTATTAACCTTTGTTTCATCGGCGGGTTCTGTATAGAGTTCATATTGGAGTTCGCTCAGTTTGGAGGTAATACCGGCAGCATTCAGTACCTCAAGGTAGTGTTCCACCTCATGGAGACCCTCAGTCCATTTTGCCGAGTAATCTAAAAGTGCACCAAAACCTCCTGTTGGATGCCCTGCTATGTATTTGACGCCTCCCAGACGAAGGAGAGTGAGCAAATTACCGCCATAAGCTCTCAGCACAAAAGCTACGTCGTATTTTTCAGCCCGCAATCTGACAAGCGCCTTTAAATAATCAAACACATGCTTCATAATTTTTGCCAGAAAATTTTTGCTTTTTCTGTTTAACATAAAATGATCCAGCTTTATGATTTTTCTGATAAAGGGATTGCCGGTTAGTATCTCAATCGCCCAACTGCCGCAGAGGACGTCAATTTGGCAGGACGGGTAAGTGTGTTTGATAAGTGGCAGAACTGATGTCATCATTAGGACATCACCGGCATGGTCGGGTTTGACAATGAGGATTTTATTGATGTGCACAGGCATTTGTCTTTTTTTAAAAAAGGGAGCAGTCAATAGATCAAATAATTTTAGCAATAAGATTACCTTTTTATTTAGGTAGAGGTAACCGTTGTTTAGCGGGGATTTTTTGGATTTAGTCATAGGGTTGTAGAGTAAAGGGCGAATAATTATTCGCCCCTACCTGTGCGGGTGGATTAATCTTGCATAATGGGTTATTCCTGTCAGAATCCCAATTTAATGGATTGCCCTGAATGTATTCCCTGATTTTGTTTAATTCATCCTCATTACGGATGATGTGTTCGTAGTAATTACGTTGCCATAATTTGCTGGAATATGGCATCCATCCACTTTGTTTTACACCGTCGGAGTATTTTTTTGTCGTCATCGTTTTGAATCGATTCATAATATCCGATAACGTAGGGGCAACCCCCTGTGGTTGCCCATTCTTTAATTTTTGTCCGTTGATATTATCAGGGCAGGCACAGGGGCCTGCCCCTACAATTTCTATTATTCCATGGAAATGGTTCGGCATAACGATATTTTCATGAACACAAAATCCACAATAATGTTGTGGAATACCATTCCATACCATTTGAATCATCTTTCCCGCATCGGTTAAAACAATGTTCCCGTTATTAATTTCACCAAACAAACACTCACGGTTTTGTGTGCATAATGTTATAAAATATGCACCTGCCTGAGAATAATCATATACCTTCAAACGCATTGATTGACGATGGTGGATTTCATGGGTGTTTATCATATATTTTTTAGCCGCTACTTGTCCCCGCTGCTTGTTGATTTCTCTTTTTGCCTGTTTCTGTTACCATTTCTACCTGTGGACAATTTGTCCCCAGGTAGTCGCCTAATTCTATATCCCTTTTTCTGAGTTTTTTCAGGTAATCGGTTGGATTTATTGAACCAGAAAGCGCTTCTACAACATCAACCACCGAGAAATACCACGTTTCAGTCTTCTCGTCATAGTAACGACGAATCTTATAGTTTTCAAAAACGGCTAATGTTTTGTCAGTCATTGCTTTCCCCTCTTTAATAATTCTTCCTTATTTGATATTTTATGTTGTGGTTAATGATTAAATCCAGCACTTCGTGGATTAAATTAACGTGGTTG
Organism: Nitrospirota bacterium; assembly: GCA_015233245.1. Taxonomy (GTDB): domain Bacteria; phylum Nitrospirota; class Thermodesulfovibrionia; order Thermodesulfovibrionales; family Magnetobacteriaceae; genus Magnetomonas. The sequence goes on from JADFYB010000011.1 coordinate 25,636, forward strand.
TGCGATATGCTTTTCAATAGAAAGTGGGGTTTCCTCATCAATAGCAATTTGATGATGTATAAATTTTCGAGGGAATTTATCTAAAAAATATGGAACCTTTGAATCAAGTGAAAAATCATCACGTGAACATGGATTAAAATAATGAAGTGGTACAGTTTTTTCCGTGTTTAGTGCGTTTTCGAAAATGAGATTAATCAAAGAATCTCTGAAAGCAAATCCAATAACTATGATTACGTCTGCTTTTAGAAGCCTGTCAAGCAGCCAAAAATGCAGTGTCTTAAATGGTTCTTTCTCCGGTACGGCTTTTTCTCCAGGATATATGATAGGCACTGAGTCAGGGTCATCTGGTGTGGTTGGGTAACCTTTATAGCATTGATCTCCATCTCCATGCCAGTCAAGAGAGCCATGAATCTTTAAGTATTCAAAATTATTATCCTTTCCTTCAAAAACTCTCTGAGTATCAAAGATATTTTTTCCTCCTCTGGCTTTTTTAAAACCATCATCAATATCATTCAAACCTATGCTGTTCCACTTCTCCACGTTCATAGAGAATGCCTCATCGAATGAGAGATCATAATTTGAAGTAAAAAAACTTATTTGATAAGTAGGAAAGGGCTTTTTTATTTCACTAAATATATTAAAATAAAGTTTGAATGCCTTTTCTCTGTCATTTATTTTAAGCTTTTCGTATAAGTTTTTCTTTATTTTTTCAATAATGGTTCTTGCATTAGTTTTACGGTTAGTTATTTTATTGTGATAATTAGCAAGTATTTCTCCAGTTTTTTCTTGCCCAAAAATGAAGTCACTCAAATCATCTTTAATAAAATCCTCAAGCTCAGCAAGTACAACTTCAATATCTTCTTTATTTTTACCATTGCTGTCAAGATACTCAAATAACGTTCCCAATATTGGATGGTTCATATTTTTTAGATCGTTAAAAAAACCTAGCGCAGTAGGAAGTCCAAGCGGAACACCCAACCCTGCTCCAGTAAAAAGTACAACACTCATATCGTAAAGCTCCTCCCTTTTAATAAAGTATTCACCGAATCAATAGTCTCAAATCTCGCGTACAATTTTGTTGCTTTTTTGAAAGTATCTATTCGGTTTCATCCATAAGCTTTTAATATTAGAATGTTATATGTATAATTGTCAATTACTTGACTATGGGCATTTTTCTATAAACTCCCGTCATCTCTTTCTAATATCCTTAAGAAATCTTATATCCTCTTTAGTTACACATCCGGCAAGGTATATAAGTGAAAAGAACGCTCCAACTCCAACGGCAGCCTCCGCTATCCACGGTAAATACCCCTTAATAATATAACACAGCAAGCCGCACACCAGAGTTATCAGTATAAGTTTTAAATAAAGTTGTAAGTTAAAAGCACCTTTTGTATTTTTATTAATTACATACATCCGGACAATAAAAACACTGTAGATCGTAATGAGTGCGGCATAGGCGCTCCCAAAGCCATGCAATATAGGTATCAGAAAAAAATTTAATATTATATTAATTGAAACTGCAATAGTCATGGAAACACACGCAAACCACTGTCTCTCCGTTGCCTGAAGCGTTATGTCCGTTAGATGGTTAAGAAAAACAGCCGGCACAATCCATATCAAATACATAAGCATACCGGCACTGTCTGAAAACTTAGCACCAAATAACAAGGCAATCACCTCGGCTGAGTTAACCGTAGCGATAAATGATATACATAAGCCCAGAGTCAGAAGCGGTTTAGTCAGCTGGTTAATGAAATCTCCGACAGAGCCACGTTTTGCTGCCCATAGGTTTGCCATCTTTGGAAAAGCCGCCATTGTTAAACCGCTTGGGATAAACATGCCGACAAGGACTATTTTGTAGGCTCCATTATATAATCCAACGGTGGAAAGAGTTTCATACTTTGAAAGTATAACCTTGTCAATATTAAAAATCACCTCACCCATAAAAGCAGCTAAAGCAAACGGTATGGATTTTCTTAAAATTGTCAACATTTTAATACTGCTGCTGTCGCAATCTACAGTATAATTATGAAAATACCGTTTAAAAATAAACACAGACATAAACACTACTAAGGCACCCGAAAACATATAGGGAAGCATCAGATGAGGCATTTTTACGCCCAACACAAGGAGCAGCAAAATGCCTGCCGCACTCAGAAATCTAAATGTAATTGTTAAACCGCTTTCCACCTCCATTCTTTCAATGCCCATAAACGGAGCTCTCAGAATTGATGATGTATAGACAAACGCCGTAGCAAGTGAAAAAATCAGTATCCCGTAAAACTCCTGTGCGCCATATCCACTTGCATAAGCGGTAACGAGAGAAACGATTACCGCAAACACACACAGAACTATGCGCAACGTAATGATTTTATTTAAATATCTCCTGTCAATTGCTCTGGCTTTTCCAATCTCTTTAATTAAAAATGTCTGAAGCCCACCGTCATAGAAGTAGTAAAAGAGAGCGACAAAGGACATTGTAAGCGAATACAGACCAAATTCCTCAGCGCCGAGTTTTCTTGTAATAAAGACAATAATCAGCAGACTTAACATTTTTTCTGTTATTTGTGAGACTGTAAGAAATGATATGTTTCTTAGTAGTGCCACTATTTGTAAGTTTTTTGAAGGATTGTTTCTATCATCTGTTAACTCCCTCAGCCCTTTTCTTTGCAATTTTAAGATTAGTGAGAGCCTCTTTAAAATCCGGTCTGATTATAAGAGCCTTTTCAAAGGATTTTATAGCACCCTGTATATCTCCTGAGAACATAAGAGCGCTCCCCATGCCGTTAAAAGCCTCAGCCGACAATGGGGCTATGCTTAAAGAAATCGTGAAGATTTTAACCGCCTCATCAAAACGCTTTTCATAAATAAGCACATTACCAAGATTAACCATTGCCTCAGAATAGTCAGACTGTATCCGGATAGCTTTTCGATAGGCACTCTCTGCCTCTGTTAATTTACCGTTTGAAGCATAAACGTTTCCAAGATAAAAGTACGCTTTTGCATCGTAGGGATTTAGATTAATTGAAATTTGCAAGTTCTCCAACGCTTCTGCCGGTTTGCCGGTATATAGATACGTTATACCAAGGTTGTAGCGTAGCAGGGCGGAGTTTGGCGATATCGCCAGCGCTTTATTTAAATACTTAAGCGCTGCATCATGTTGCCCTCTTGATGACATTATAGTGCTAAGCCCCATGTATGCTTCAATGCAGCGAGGGTTTAACTGCAAAGCAAGATTTAAGTTTTCCAGAGCTTTATCAATTTTCCCCTCATACATGTAAGCAATCCCTATGCCCGCTCTTGAGTCGGCAAAGTCAGGTTTAATAGAAATCGCCGATGAATAATTGCTCACAGCCTCAGAGATTTTCCACTGTCTTAACAGGGTATCGGCTAAATTGTTGTATAAAATATAGTTATTATTCGTTACCGAAATGCCATGGCTTAAAATTGTCTCAGAATTTTTCCAGTAAGAAATCTGTTTTATCGCAATTGACATAAAAAATAAGCTTACGATAACAGCAAGCATTACAGCGACATGGTACTTTGCGAATCTCTCAGTTAGCTCTGACAAAAGACAGGCAATTACTATAAACAATCCGACATAGGGCACATACGTGTATCTGTCTGCCATAGACTGAGCACCCGACTGAACTATACCAATAACCGGAGACACTGTCACTACATAAAAAAACCAGCCGGTAAAAATATAAGGCTGTTTCTTCTTTTTGAAGCCATACAGAGCAGCAAATGTTATTCCCGCTGCCAAAATTGAGCAAACCAGCACTTTCCAAAGTGCAATGTTAATATCGTATGGGTACAGAATAGACATGTTTACCGGAATGAATAGTTTTGATATATACTTTATCAGTGAAGTTACGGCATTACCAAGCCGTATTAACAAACTAATCGGTACAGCCGTTTCAATCGCTCCGGAGCTTTTCTGGGCTAAATACGTAACAACAGAAATTATTATTGAAAAAAGTAAAAAAGGGATTTTTTCGTACATTACAGAGAGTTTTTGCTCTCTGAACTTAAATCTCTCTAATGGGTATATATCAATCACTAAGAGTACCAGGGGCAATGATACCGCCATAGGTTTTGACATCAAAGAACATATAAAGGCAATTAATGTAAGAATATATTTCATGACAGACGGTTTTTTTACGTAATAAACATATAGCAACATGGAAAGAAAAAAGAAAAACGCATAGAGTACGTCTTTTCGCTCAGAAATCCATGCAACCGACTCAACGTGCATTGGGTGTGTTGCAAAGGCAAGGGCTGTAAATAAACTGATGCCGGTCGTCCTAAACAATCCCTGCATGACATAAAACAGCACTATAGATGATGATGCATGGAGCACAACATTAATAAGATGGTGGCCATAGGCACTTAAACCAAACAGTGAGACTGCCAACATATTGGAAATATCAACCAGAGGAGACCAATATCCATTGGTCATTGTTTTAAATGCCTGTATCCCCCTCCCTGTTGTCAATCCATTTAGTACAAGAGGATTATTGGTGACATAAACAGGGTCATCGTAGTTAATGAAATTAAAATGTACAACCTGAAAATAGATTAAAGATATGGAAAGTAATATTGCAGTTGGAGGTATCCACTTTAAGAGGCAGTTTTTCCTGGCAGTTAACATTACTAACCTCTCATTGCCGATACCTTAGAGTACAGGTGCTCCAGTTGACTATCCTCCAGATCGGTTATTGAATTTACTCCATAAATTTCGTATATGTAGTTGTCTAGCCCTTTCTTAGTCCAGCCCAGTTCTTTTTTAGTTATAGCCAAAATGTTCGAACAACACTTTTTTCTGCACAGCAGAATGTCCTTATCAGGCGCTGTTTTTGCTTTTTTTAATTTGCCCTTCCATCTAATCAGGTATGACTCAGCCTTTTGAAATTCTGTCTCCCTTATTTGCCTGTAGTAATGAACTTTAAAGTGCTTACTGATGGCATTATACACGGCTGCAAGGCTTTTTGGTTTCCCACTGGTTTCTTTTTCAAGCTCCACAATTTCCTCTGCCAGATCCTGAATCCTTGCTGCCTGTGCATCAGTAAGCTCTCCGACTTTATATGTGTAGCTTCTGGCCGTAGCCGCACTGGACATGCCGAATGCTTTTATCATCAGCTCTGTACGCACAGGCGGTTTGTCAGTTCGCAGAAGGTCATCTACCGTAATTCCTCCAATATCTGCCAGCTTTATTAAAACATCTGCTCGCGGCAGCTCTTTTGACTTACAATACGATGATAACCTGCCTGGATTTATTCCCAATATCGCAGCAAGCATCCTGTAAGTCAGCCTGTATTGAGCCATCAGTTGGCTAATATAATCTCCAATTCTTTTTTTTAAATCCATAATTAATCCAAAACATAAAATTTATATTGACACTTTGTTTCGAATACGGTACAATATGTCCATGAATGTAAATATCACACTTGTTTCGAATACGAAACAAGTGTGATATTTTTAAGTTAATATTTGCTGTTGCCTTAACCACTCCTTACGGCACGGGCAGTGCATTAAATGTCGTGCCTGTTCCGATTTCAATAAATGTCAGAACTCTGACTATTATGTATTTTATACATTTCAAAGGTATTAATCAACGCTTATACCAAGCAGCATTCAATTGCCTAACGTCGTTGACATCGTCAAAAGCTCCTCAACGTACTAAAAGTACGCCTGCGTCGCTTTCTCCTTGCCGCCAAGGGGAATCCCCTTTAGGGGACGCTTCTGACTGCTACTTGGCATATAGGGCGTTGCAGGGTGCTGTAGTTAAGAAAAAACTCTAAGGGAGGCCAAGAGGTAATGAGTACTTCAGGGGAGATTGAATCATTTTTTGAGATTGACGAAATAAGGACTGAGTTAACAAAGGGGCCTGAGTTTTACACTCTTGATGAGATAGCAAAAATGCTGAGGTTGAGTTATATAACCATGTACCGTCTTGTTGAGATAGGCGATATTGCTGCATCTAAGGTAGCCGGCAGATGGAGAATAACAAAAAGCGCTTTACAGCATTATCTTGAAAGTCGTCATCCGTTCAATATGGAGGATTAACATTAAATTTTTATTTTTACTTGACATTTGCGTATCTTTCTCTGTTTATGTTACCATTGAGTATGGCCGATGGTAATAATTATAAGCGTTCACCGTTAATAGCGAACTTTGGCACTGTGGTTGCTCTGCTTATCGGAGGAGCTGTGTTTTTATTGGTCATTACATCCATAATTGTTGCTAAATACACCGGTGTGCAGGGCGCCACTGAGGTTACTTTCAGCAACAAAAGCGTTATAGCGTTTTTTGTCGTGTTTCTGAGTTATGGCTTTGTCGCTATTTTTCTTGTGATGCTTTTTACTTACAGGATTTTAAGCCCGTTTAGCAGACTTATAAACGAAATCCAGGCAATCCTTGCCGGCGACCTATCAAAGCGGCTCTGTTTACGGGACAAGGATGTGTACCTCATAAGGAATTTTGTGTCAGATGTAAATAAGGTGGTTGACAACCTGCAAACTATGCACATACTTAAGGATGACCTGACAAAACAAATTGACTCTGAAGGGCAGCAGATAATTTCCATGTTAAATAATCATCCCGCACTTGATAAGGAAACAAAAAACGCTGTGTTTTTATATCATGAAAAAGTAATTTCTATCGTCAAAGGCACTGAGGAATCTGCTGTAGCTCCCCCAGACTTAAGCACTAAGTCTGATACTTAGAAAATAGAGTTTCGTTTAATGGAGGCTGATGGGGATTACCTACGAGTTCAGAACTGATAAGGGTGTTTTATTAACAGCAGGGCCGCCTGAAGAACAAGGCACCGGAGACGATTCGTTTATATATATAAAACTGCAGGTTTCATCTCAAAGTAAAAAGTCATCTGTTATTTTACCTGATGTTTTACACTGGGGATTGACAAGGGATGAAAAGGGCAAATGGAATATCCCTGAGGTGGAATTGTGGCCTGAGGGTTCTCTTAATGTAACAGGTTCAGCACTTCAATCCCCTTTTAAAACTCGCCATGATGATGACTGCAGAGTTAATGAACTGCTGTTAAAAGTTAAAAAAGATACTCCTTATAAGATAATTGAGTTTGTGCTGTATTTTTCCCATAATAACTCGTGGGATAATAATGGTGGGAAAAACTTCAAAATCAAAATCAGGGATTTTATTGTAAATAAATCTAAAGAAAAAGACTCATCATCAGAAGTTCTCCGGCAATTTCCGGCATTTCCCATGGAAACTGACGGTTTTACCTTTAATTTGCCTCCATTTGGCATTTTATACGCATCTTTAGATAAGTCATCGTCCCAAATACTGCTCAGCCTCAGCTCCGATGTTGCGCCGCCATTAATTCTCCACTGGGGAGTTTCAGAAAGAGGAGGAGGGAAATGGCAAATCCCCACAGAGTATGAAGTCACTGAGAGAAATACTTTAATAAAAAACGGTTCTCTCGAAAATGAACTCGTTGAAAGAAACGGACGTTTTTCTTTAACTATAAAATTTTCCGCTGATACCGCTCCGGTCTGCATTCTGTTTGTTCTTTTCAAACCCGACAAAGGTGTATGGATAAAAAACGGACGTGAAGACTTTAAAATACAACTTAAAGAGGTTCAGCCGCTTAGTGACACTGACCACACTGATGTTATAGATGAAATTGTGTCTAAAGAAACCGGCCCTCAGTCGTGGACCCTAATGCACAGATTTAACTTGTGCCATAATTTCTGCGAGAGAATGTCTGACGACAGAAACGGTTTGTACCTTATGTATATATGGCTTAGGTACTCAGCTCTCAGGCAGCTTGACTGGCAGAGAAACTATAACACGCAGCCGCGGGAGCTTAGCCATGCTCTTGACAGACTGTGTCTTAAGCTTGCATCAATATACGCAGACAGTCCGTCAGTCAGACATATAATACCCATGATACTTTCAAACATTGGCCCGGGCGGCGATGGTCAGCGAATACGTGACGAAATTCTCAATATCATGCACAGAAACAAATTAAAAGAAGTTAACCACACCTTCATAGAACAGTGGCATCAGAAGCTTCACAATAACGCAACAGCTGATGATATTGTCATCTGTAAGGCCTACATAGAATTTCAGCGATCAAACGGCAGCCTTGATGTGTTTTACTCTGTGTTAAACTCAATGGGAGTAACCAGAGAGCGCCTCATGGGTTTTGAACGCCCCATTAAAAACGACCCAGAGTTTATACCACATCTGCGGGATGTCCTGATAAGGGATTTTGAACACTACCTTAAGATACTTAACTCCGTGCATAAAGGGGTAGATCTCGAAAGATGCCGTGATTCAGTCTCATACATATTTGGAGACGATGTGATGGGAGCCCTGAGATTTATTGTTGAAAATAAAGACAGCATGGACATCACTGTGGTTACAAGGCTTTTTACCACAATAAAGTGGATACGTCAGCGTATCAGAGGCATTATCGTTTCAGAGCGTGACCTTGGGCGGCTTAAGGACTTATTATTTTTGGACTTATCCCTGATGGAATACCTGCGGGTGTTGACAGAGAGAAATCTTCATGCCAATCTGGGCGGACACACGTTGCTTGAGCTTGTGGATTTGTCTTTAGAAAACTTACTGCTAACTGATTTGCCTCCCGTTGAAAAGGCAAATTCATCCCATGATATCAGGGTTGAAATACAAAACTGCATTAATCATATCAGAAAGATTAACTCTGTGGAGGGCACCGAATGGGTGCTGAGCTCACTGTCTGTGGTGGAAAGAATAGAGAGGTTTGTAGGCTTGTTTGTTGATTTTTATTATAGCGCATTCCAGGCGCGGGCTGAGCATTTAGGTAACAGGTTTAATGCAGCTCCATGGAGTGTCACTATGTTTACAGAGGAGGTGTTGAGGGGGCAGTTTCACTTCGTTGTCTCTCTTTTACTAAGATACCTCAACCGGCTGCTCAGGACTGAAGCAGGGCTTAGAAGGTGGCAGGTACTTAGTCCGTTTGAAGCCTCAGGCATAGTGGAGCTATATCATACTCTCAAGGAAACAGAGGGCAGAGAGTTTACACTAAAGACTGTGATAATAACTGAGAAAGTCTCAGGGGATGAGGATATTCCAGCCGGAGTGACCGCTGTAATATCAGAGGAGATGGCTGACATAGTTTCTCATGTGTCAGTCAGGGCAAGGAACGAACGAATTCTCTTTGCCACCTGTTTTAGCGACGAAATCTTATCCCACTTAAAATCATTAAAGGGCAAGTACATTTCCCTGTTTATTAATTCACAGGGAGAGGTTGTTGTAAACGAACTGGAAAAACCAACCGATACAGTTGAAAATAAAAAGCAAACTTCAGTTACACCGTCAAAGAGCAAGAAAAGAGCGGCTAAACCATGTGATGCTGCCGATGTAATCAGTGCAGGTGAGTTTACTAAATTGTGTGTCGGCGGAAAGTCTCTAAATCTGGTGAAACTCAACAATAAGCTTCCTGGCTGGATAAATCTGCCTGAGTCAGCTGCTATCCCATTTGGTGTTTTTGACAAGGTGCTTGCCCATCCTTTAAATGAAAAGGTACATGAAAAGTATAAGCTATTAATAGATGATCTAAATAACACCGTAAGTGAAATACACGCTGAAAAGGTGTCTGCAATCTTATCAAGCCTTCAATTAACTGTGATGTCTTTGACGCTTCCTGATGATTTCCTGTCATTACTGACAACAGTGCTTCAGTCATCGGGGCTTCTTGCAGTGAAAAACGGCTCAGACACAGAAATGTTTGCCATCTGCATAAAGCAAGTTTGGGCCTCGGTGTGGAATACCCGTGCGTATTATAACAGAAAAAAAATGATGCTTGACGGACACATAGACATGGCCGTGCTGATACAGAGAGTTATAGAGGCAGATTATGCGTTTGTAATCCACACGGTAAACCCGGTGACGAGAGATACTGAGGAGATGTTTGCCGAGGTAGTTCTTGGTCTTGGGGAGACTATAGTGGGTAACTATCCTGGCAGGGCATTGAGTTTTACCTGTAAAAAATCCATAGGAGTACCGGTGGTGTTATCATATCCTGGTAAAAGTGTTGGGCTTTACGGAGGCGGATTAATTTTCCGGTCCGACTCTAACGCAGAGGATTTGGAAAACTACGCCGGAGCCGGACTTTATGACAGCATCATAACGCCTCAACCCAGATGTGTCCCTCTTGACTATTCAACAGAGCCGCTTTTGTGGGATGAAAACCTCAGAAACGATACACTTCTTTCCATAGCCGATATAGGAAAAGCTGTTGAAGAGGCCCTTGGCGCTCCACAGGACATTGAGGGGGTTTGCTCCGGTGGAAGATTCTACGTGGTACAAAGCCGTCCTCAGGTGGGAATTTAGATTTTATAATTTACCATATCTCTAAAACAACTACCACAAGATGAAAAATGTCTTAAAGTGAAGTTTTTTACCATATGAGTTTTACTTAATTCTGAACATTCATATTTCAAGCATAAGATCATTTTAGTCAGTTTTCTTAAACATCATGTCTGTGGTAGCATAAGAGAAGGGAAAATATGGCAACAAATGTTGAAAGCAAATGGAAAAAAGGTGACGAAATTATAAGACGTTATGAGGTTATTGACATTAAAGCCGGCGGCATGGGGATTGTCTATATTTGCTATGACCGCAGATTTAAGAAAAAGGTTGCCCTAAAAACCCTTCAACAACAGTATCTAAACAGCAAAACTCTCAGTGCGCGGTTTATGTGGGAGGCTGAGACGTGGGTGCGGCTTGAAAAGCATCAAAATATAGTGCAGGCAGAGTATGTTACAAAAATAGAGGATTTGCCGTTTATCTGCCTTGAGTACATAGAGGGGAGCGAAAAGTACGGGGCTGAACTAAAGGGTTGGATAAGAAAAGGCGGTATAGATTTGCCCGGCAGCATCAACTTTGCCCTGCAGTTTTGTAATGGCATGGTACATGCCTCCGTTAAGTTTAAAGAGATGAGGCGACCGTTTATTTACAGGGATGTAAAACCCGCCAACATTATGGTTACAGCAGATAAAACGGTAAAGATAACGGATTTCGGCCTTGTAAAACTTGCATTGGAGCCTGAGGCTAAAGCGGACAAAAAACGCACAAATAATGACGAGCTGGATGATTTTGCTATGACTCAAACCGGTACAATTGTTGGCACTCCTTACTACATGTCACCTGAGCAGTGGCTAAATAAGGAGTTGGATGAAAGAGCTGACATTTATGCGTTTGGCTGCGTTTTTTATGAAATGATTACTGGCGCCCCCCCATTTTCAGCAAAAAACCTGGATGACATAAAAGAACTCCACCTAAGAGCAACCCCAAAGCCTATCCCTGATTTACCAGGCAAACTTACAGCTCTAATAGGCACCTGTCTTAAGAAAGACAGAGAAAAAAGATATAGCAATTTCAGCGTTATACGGGACGAACTCAACGACATGTATCAGTCCTTTACTGGTTCAAGGGTGTATCAGGATGACAACTCAGACACCATGAAATCATGGGAGCTTATTAATAAAGGCATATCTCTGTTTAATCTAAAATTCTATAACGAGGCGCTAGAGTGTTTTAATGCGGCGTTGAAACTTAAAGCCTCAAATCCAGATGCTTACAGAAGCCGCGGTAGCACATTCCACGCACTAGGGCGGTATGATGAGGCGATAAGCGATTTTAAGGACTCAATACGATTAAACCCAAAATCTGCCGAGACGTATTATAATCGTGGTGTTACTTTTTTTGCCGCAGGCCGAAGTGAAAAAGCCGTGGATGACTACACAAAAGCAATAGAACTTGATGAAAACTATGCCGAGGCGTACTTTAACCGAGGTGTTGTTTTAAGAAAACTTGGCAAATTAGACGAGGCCATAGAGGACTATGGGCAAGCCATACGTGTAAAACCAGACTATGTTAAGGCTTACCAAAGCCGTGGAAATGCGCACTTTGCCACTGGTAACTACGAGGAGGCGGCAGCAGATTATAAAAAAGCTTATAAATTAAACAGAACTTCGCTGGATGCCCTCTTCAATCTAGCCCTTACCTGCGAATATCTTGGGAAAACTGAGAATGCTTTGCTATATTGGAAACTTTTTCTGTCTGAGACAAAAAACTCCCCACAGCATAGTGCTAAGGCAGACACTGCCAGGGCTCACATCAAATCTCTCTCATAAAAACCACTTCTTAGGCGTTTTGTGTTATAATGTGTTTTGTGAGTGAAAAAATGTGCCTTTTCAGGAGGTTGTTTAAATGCCGATGTACGAGTATGAATGTTTACAGTGCAAGGATATTTTTGAGGTAATTCAAAAATTCAGCGACTCACCCATGACAACCTGTAATAAATGTGGCGGAGAGCTTAGGAAACTAATATCTAACACTGCTTTTGTGTTAAAGGGAGAGGGGTGGTATGTGACAGATTATCCCTCTAAGGACAGAAAAGCTGCGCTGAAAAAAGAAAAACCTGGCCTCTCATCTAAAGATGCCTCAGGTTCCGGAGACAGTTCAAAGTCAGAGACTTCAGCTAAAACAGAAACCGCATCTAAAGATACCTCAAGCTCTACCGACACTGCAAAGACCGTTTGTAAATAAACAAATGGCTGTATCACAATATATTGTGGAGTTCTTGCAAAGATGAAATCATTTGTATGTTTGGCACTGTAGGAGGATATTTTTTAGATTCCATATATATGGGTGTGGCGCCTGCGGAAAGTCCAACGTTAATATCAGCGTCTTTATCGCCAACCATGAAAGAGTTTTTTAAATCAATCTTGAAATCAGTGCGTGCCTTATAAAGCATTCCCGGTGAGGGTTTTCTGCAAGCGCATTTGTCAGCGCTGATATGCTTACAGTAATAGAAACCGTCAAAACCGTATTTTTCGATAAATAAGGTATTTATTTTGTTTACGAATGCCTCATTAACAATACCGCGTGCAATGCCGGATTGATTTGTGACTCCTATCAGCAAGTAGCCGTTGTCCTTAAATTTAATAAGGTCTTCACAGCCTTCAAACGGTTTAAAATCCTTAAAGTCATTCAAATAGTGGGCATCTTCACAGATTGTTCCATCACGGTCAAAAAAAACGGCTTTTCTTGTACACAGAATGTTTTTTAATGCTTCACTTACCTGTTCAGGCGTTATGGAGGTCATACACTTAAGGTGGCCATGTGGGCAGGTGCGTTTAAAACACGGTGAACAATCAAGTGAGTTATGCAGAACTTTAGACGGAAAGCTGAATTGGCAGTCTTTGGGTATCTCAGGAGGACCTGTAAGCTCAAAAGATGTGGAGCCAAATATTGCAACTAATGGTGTTGCCGTAGCATAGGCAATGTGCATGGGGCCTGAGTCATTGGTTATAACGGCGTCACACTCTGAGATAAGAGCGCATAACTGCCTCAGACTGGTTTTTCCGGTTAAGTCCATACACGTACTTTCTGTGACAATGTCTTTCAATGAATCAACAGGGAGTTTGTTTGCAGTGTCGGTTCCAAAGATAACCACAGAACCGTTAAGCTCAGTCGCTATGTATTTAATCACTGAGAGGTAATTATTCGCAGGCCAACACTTTGCTGAGCCATAAGCAGCCTGAGGATTAATCCCGATAACAGGGCGCTTAAGTGGCCGAAGGGTTTCCCTTGCCGATAGTCTTTCAGCCAGTGTCAGATATATCCAAGGCAGCCTGTACGGAGCAACAATTCCGGCCTCTCTGAGCAGATTTAAATAGTACGACACGTGATGAAGTTTGAGTGTCTGCTTATTTATCGGAATTCTCTGTGTAAGAAGCAAACCTCTTGCATCTCTGTCATAACCAATTCTTTTTTTAATTCCGGCTAAAAACGTGATAAGCGCTGCATCGAATGCGTTTTGAAACAGGATCGCTTCATCGAATTTCTCAGCTCGTAACATGGATGAAAGTCTAAGCTTACCGAGGAGTTGTTCATAAGCTTTAGTGTAACTAATCAGAGCGTCAACATTTGGATCATTTTCAAAAAGAGGCAGTACAGATTCCTTTGCAAACACGGTTATACGGTCGTCTTTATAGGCATTTCGTAAAGCTCTTAGCGCAGGGAGCGTCATCACAGCATCCCCAACCCAATTAACCTCTCTTAGAAGAATTTTTGAAGCCATAGACAATTTTAACAATTACTGCATGATAAAAGGAAATTTGAGCTAAAACAAATAAGGGAAAGACCGGCACTCTTTCCCTTATTTGTTTCCTTTGGTCAGATGTCAGGCGGCTGTTTTGATCTCTATTTTTCTTGTCTTCACCTCATCCACCTTTGGTAGCACGAGGTTTAGCACTCCGTTTTGAAGCTTTGCTTCAATCTTGTCTTTTTGTATCTGGTCTGAAAGTGTAAAACTCCTTTCATAGTCGCCCACTTTGTACTCGGCGTATGAGAGTTTATAGCCCTCTG
>JADFYB010000119.1 GCA_015233245.1 Nitrospirota bacterium
GAGAGCAGATTGTTTATAGACATCATAAGCACTCTTGCCTCTACCTGTGCCTCAATGGAAAGCGGCACATGCACTGCCATCTGATCGCCGTCAAAGTCTGCATTATAAGATGTACAGACAAGAGGGTGCAGCTTTATAGCTTTTCCCTCTATAAGCACAGGGTCAAAGGCCTGTATGCCGAGCCTGTGCAAGGTCGGCGCCCTGTTTAAAAGAACCGGATGTTCTTTGATAACATCTTCAAGGGCATCCCAGACCTCAGGGCGTTCCATCTCAACAAACTTTTTCGCCTGTTTTATTGTCGTGACATATCCTTTATCCTCAAGTTTGTTGAAAACAAAAGGCTTAAAAAGCTCAAGTGCCATAAGCTTGGGTATTCCGCACTGGTGGAGTTTAAGGTCAGGGCCTACAACGATAACCGAACGCCCGGAGTAATCAACACGTTTACCCAGAAGGTTTTGTCTGAAACGCCCCTGCTTACCCTTTATCATGTCGCTGAGGGATTTAAGGGATCGTTTGGTTGAACCTTTGGGTACTTTAGCACCTTTTGTGTTATCAAACAGGGAGTCCACCGATTCCTGAAGCATTCTCTTTTCATTTTTAACTATAACGCTTGGCGCTTTTAGTTCCATTAAACGCTTTAGCCTGTTGTTTCTATTTATAACCCTGCGGTAGAGGTCATTTAAATCACTGGTAGCGAATCTGCCTCCCTGAAGTGGCACAAGAGGCCTTAAATCTGGGGGAAGTACAGGGATTACGTCAAGAATCATCCACTCCGGCTTGTTGCCGCTGGATATGAAATCCTCAACAATTTTCAGACGCTTAGTGATACGTTTTTTTATCCCAATGGATGTGACCTCATGGATTTTCATCTTAAGTTCGGTATCAAGGGAGACCAACTCTACCTTTTTTAACAGCTCTTTAATAGCCTCGGCTCCCATACCTGCCTTAAACCTATTACCAAGCTCCATGCTGTTTTTCTTGTATTCATCCTCTGTGAGAACTTGTTTTTCCTTAAGGGGGGTATCCCCTGGGTCAATTACCACGTAGCTTTCAAAGTAGAGGACTTTTTCCAGGTTTTTCATAGTCATATCCAAAAGCAGCCCTATGCGGCTGGGAACACCCTTTAAAAACCATATATGAGCAACCGGAGTACAGAGCTCTATGTGAGCAAGACGTTCTCGCCTTACCTTTGCGTGTATAACCTCGACGCCGCACTTATCGCACACCACGCCGCGATGTTTCATTCTCTTATACTTTCCGCAAATACACTCCCAGTCTTTTACCGGCCCAAAAATTTTGGCACAGAAGAGCCCGTCCTTTTCAGGCTTAAAAGTCCTGTAATTTATTGTCTCAGGTTTTTTGACCTCTCCAAATGACCACTCTCTGATTCTCTCCGGCGATGCCAGCATTATCCTTACGGCATCAAACTCCTTCTGGCTCTTCGGTTCGTGGTACATACCAAACATAGATTCTGACAAGTTTATCCCCCCTTGTTCTTTTTCTCAAGAAGTTCAACATCAAGACAAAGGCTCTGAAGCTCCTTTATAAGTACGTGGAACGACTCCGGCACTCCCGGGTCAAGGGTGGCATCGCCCTTAACAATTGCCTCGTACATTTTAGCCCTGCCACTGACATCATCGCTTTTAACTGTTAAGTACTCCTGAAGGGTGTAGGAGGCTCCGTACGCTTCAAGAGCCCACACCTCCATTTCACCGAGCCTTTGACCGCCAAACTGTGCCTTGCCGCCCAGAGGCTGTTGAGTCACAAGCGAGTACGGCCCTATGGAACGGGCATGTATCTTGTCCTCTACCAGGTGATGGAGCTTTAACATGTACATATACCCTACCGTAACCGGGCGTTCAAAGGCCTCGCCTGTTTTACCGTCACAGAGGATTGACTGGCCTGTTTCAGAAAGTCCGCCTTTCTTTAACATCTCGCGTATGTCCTCTTCAGTGGCGCCTTCAAAAACTGGAGTTGCCACTTTTATACCAAGAGCGTTTGCGGCCATACCAAGGTGTGTTTCAAGTATCTGGCCAACGTTCATTCTTGAGGGCACACCAAGCGGGTTTAACACCACTTCTACCGGCGTACCATCGGGCAAGTAGGGCATGTCATCCTCAGGAAGCACCATAGCTACAACACCCTTGTTGCCATGCCGCCCTGCCATCTTATCCCCGACCTGTATCTTACGCTTCATAGCAATATAGACCTTTATGAGTTTATTGACTCCGGGGGGCAGTTCGTCTCCCTTTTTCAATCTCTCTATTCGTTCGTCATACCGTACCTGGAGATTTTTCAGGTAGTCTTTAACCTTCTTGTTGAGCTCCTCTATCTCATTAGTGACATGCTCATCGTCAACGCTCAGGCGCACTATCTTCTTATCCCATAACGCTTCCAGCATTTTAGTGTCCAAAATGTCACCGCTCTTACAGATAAACTCTTTGTTTGACTGATCCTTTACATCCTCAAGGACTATCTTACCTTGCAGCAGTTTTCTTACCTTATTGTAGAGCTCCTGACTGACTATCCGGGTCTCCTCTTCAAAATCCCTCTGAAGTCCCCGTATCTCATCATCTTCCAGAGCTTTGGCTCTGGCATCCTTTTTTATTCCGCGCCGTGTAAATACTTTAACATCCACCACTGTGCCCTTAATGCCAGGAGGAACGTAAAGACAGCTTTCCTTAACCTCCTCAGCTTTTTCACCAAATATAGCTCGAAGGAGTTTTTCCTCCGGTGTCAGTTGGGTCTCACCCTTGGGGGTTATCTTACCCACCAGAATATCACCGGGTTTCACCTCAGCCCCAACATAAATGACTCCGCTTTCGTCAAGATTGGCTAGTGAATCTTCTCCGACATTAGGAATATCTCTGGTGATTTCCTCAGGGCCCAGCTTTGTATCTCTGGCCTCGACTTCAAACTCCTCTATGTGCACCGACGTAAAGACATCGTCTTTTACAAGCCGTTCACTTAACAGGATGGCATCCTCAAAATTGTAGCCGCCCCATGGCATAAAAGCAACAAGCACGTTTTTCCCCAGTGCCAGCTCTCCCATATCCGTTGATGGCCCATCGCCTATCACATCCCCAGCAGTAACCTTCGCACCCACCTCCACTATTGGGCGCTGATTTATACAAGTGGCTTGATTGGAACGTGTAAATTTAACTAAATTATAGATATCCACACCCCCCTCATCCTCCACCCTGATCACTATTCTGTTTGAATCCAAACTTTCCACAGTTCCCGAACGCCGCGCCGTAATGCAAGCTCCTGAGTCCCTTGCCGCAACAAACTCCATACCGGTTCCCACAATCGGAGACTCCGTATAGGTCAGGGGGACTGCCTGTCTTTGCATGTTAGAGCCCATAAGAGCACGGTTAGCGTCATCGTTTTCCAGAAACGGTATCAGTGAGGCTGAAACACCCACTATCTGCTTTGGAGAGACATCCATGTAGCTAATCTCTGCTGGGGTGAATATTTTTAAATCGCCCCCGATTCTTGCCGAGATCGCCTCTCCTACTAGTTTCCCGTCTTTTTCAAAAGGAGATGTTGCCTCTGCTATTACAAATTTTTCACCCTCTATGGCGGAAAGAAACAATATCTCTTCTGTGACTCTGCCATTAACCACCTTTCTGTAGGGTGCTTCAAGAAATCCGTACTCATTAATACGGGCATAGCTGGCAAGTGAGACAATTAGTCCGATGTTGGGGCCCTCAGGGGTCTCAATCGGACAGATTCTGCCGTAGTGGGTTGGATGAACGTCTCTAACCTCAAAGCCAACGCGCTCACGGGTAAGTCCGCCCGGGCCCAGTGCCGATAGCCTTCTTTTATGGGTTATTTCAGAAAGCGGATTGGTCTGATCCATAAACTGGCTCAACTGGCTTGAGCCAAAGAACTCCTTAACCGCTGCCATCACGGGTTTTGCGTTTATGATGTCATGAGGCATTATATCTTTGATGTCTATGATCATCATTTTTTCCTTAATGGCGCGTTCCATACGTATCAGTCCTATGCGGAACTGGTTTTCAAGCAGCTCACCCACGCTCCTTACCCGTCGGTTGCCGAGATGGTCAATGTCATCCACCTCGCCCTGGCCGGTTCTTAGAGCAAGCAGGTACTTTATGATTTCAATAATATCATTGTCGGTTAGAACCGTGTTATCCATGGGGGTGTCAAGACCAAGCCGTTTGTTGACCTTAAGCCTGCCTACAGGGGAAAGGTCATAGCGTTTTTCATCAAAAAACAAACCGGCAAACAGTGCTTTAGATGCCTCAAGAGTAGGAGGCTCACCGGGTCTCATCTTTTTGTATATCTCTATGAGGGCATCCTCTTTTGTGTTTATCTTATCCATCAAAAGGGTATCCCTCAGTGAGGACAGGTAGCGGACATTATCAATGAAAAGCAAATCAAGAGTTTCTATTGGCAGAGAAAGAATTTTGTTTAGATTGTCCTCTGTGATAACCTCATTACCCTCCACGATGATTTCACCAGTTTCAGGGTCAACAACATCGTTTAGGCTGTAGCGTCCGATGACCTCATCCCTTAGAATAGGGATCTCCTCAATTCCTGCGTTTTGAAGGCGTTTGATGGCTGCTTTTGTGATTTTTGCACCCTCTTTTACAAGCAGTGTGCCTTTGCTCTTAGGGTCTAAAATAGTAGTGCTTGCCTTGTTGCCAGAGAGTATTGAAGACACTTTACGGCTGAATTCATTTCTGCCAAGTATCTTTATCGTCTCTATTGGATAGAATATTTTTAGCAGGTCTTCATTCTTATAACCCAGTGCCTTTAGTACAATGGTTGCTGGCAGTTTCTTTCTTCTGTCAATACGAACGTACAGAATGTCTTTAGTGTCAAACTCAAAGTCCAGCCATGAACCCCTGGAGGGAATAACCCTTGCAGTGTAGAGCAGGCGGCCACTTGTGTGAGTTTTTGTTTTGTCAGTGTTAAAAAACACTCCTGGTGAACGGTGAAGCTGACTTACAATGACGCGCTCTATCCCGTTTATTACAAATGAGCCAGTGTCAGTCATAAGGGGAATCTCCCCTATATAGACCTCCTCTTCACGGGACTCTCTAAGCATTTTCTTGTCGTCTTCTACCTTTTTGCCATCCTCCGGGGTTTCCCACAGATTCAGCCTGACCCGGATTTTTATCGGCGCTGAATAGGTAAGTCCCTTATGGACACACTCCCTGACCCTGTACTTCGGCTCAAGAAGATAGTAGCCCAGATACTCAACAGAGGCGGTCTCGTTGTAATCTACAATGGGAAAGACGCTTCTAAAAGCAGACTCCAGCCCTGCATTTTTTCTCAGTTCATGCGTTAGCTCTTTCTGTAAAAATACCTCATACGATCTTCTTTGTATTTCTATTAAATAGGGTACATCAAGTACCCTCGTAACCTTACCCAGGTTAACCCTTTCTTGTCTTTGTGCCCTTGCCATGTTACTCCTTAAGTGTTTTTATCGGGGCTTTTAATCCTTCAGTTGTGAGGAAAAAGCCTGTATTTATGTTAGGATATAACAGCCAATGGGAATAATCGCTACTTGATTTCTACTTTAGCTCCCTGTTCCTCTACTTTGGCCTTGATGTTTTCAGCCTCTTCTTTGGACACTCCGGTTTTTATCTCCTTAGGAGCTGTGTCAACAAGCTCTTTTGCTTCTTTAAGCCCAAGACCGGTAAGCTCTCTTACCACTTTTATTACCTGAATCTTCTTGTCGCCAACCGAGGCCAGTATTGCGTCAAAGCTGGTCTTTTCCTCAACCGGAGCTACTTCTGCCGCTGCCGGGGCTGCCGCTACTGCTACCGCAGCTTGTGCCGTTACACCGTATCTTTCCTCAAACTCCTTGATAAATTCCGACATCTGAAGGATTGTCATATTATCAAAAAACTCAAACACCTGCTCTTTTGTTACTGAAGCCATCTTAATTTTGCCTCCTCAAAGGAATATTTTTCAGAGATAATCATAGTCTCCGTTTTAATTTGTTTTTTTGTCTTTTAGCGCATTTAGCGCATTAACCATTCTACTGACTGTTGCATCAAGAAGAGAAGCCATTTTAGTTGCGGGCGCAGACATGCAACCTGCCACCTGAGAAAGCAATACCTCGCGGGGTGGAAGCTCCGATATCTTCTTTAAATCCTTTGCGTCAAAAACCCGCCCCTCTACAAAACCGTTTAAGACCTTAAACTTGTCGTTACCCTTAGCGTACTCAAACACCCGCTTTGAGACCGATATTGGATCATCGTAGCCAATAGCCAACCCAACAGGGCCGGTAAAAATGCTCTTAGTGCTTTCAATGACCGTTCCCTCGCAGGCTAATTTGGCAAGAGTGTTTTTAACCACCTTGTACTCAATATTGCTCTTTCGTAAATTAACCCGTAAGTCCGATAGATCAGCCACAGTCATCCCTGTGTAGTTTGTAAACACAACGGACTTTGAGCGGCTGAATTTGTCCTTTAATTCGGACACTACCACTTCTTTTTCCTGTTTGTTCATATCAGTTCCTTCTTTTTAAAAGAATTTACAGCAGGAGACTTTGGCTGGAACGCACACATTTGCCCTATCGGGCGCATGATGGCTTTTTGACCATCCAGTCTCAACAGGCAGGATATATTCATCCCATTAAACAGAGCAGTACCTGTCGTCTCCGACCGTTTTAAACTCAAATTCTTGTTAATGTTACAGAGTTGAAATCCACCTTTAGACCTGGGCCCATTGTAGAGGTAACCACGAGCCTTTTTAAGTATTTCCCTTTACTTGTCTGAGGCTTTGCCTTAATGACAGAGTCAACGGCAGTTTTGATATTTTCCACAAGAGATGTTGTGCTGAAGGAGAGTTTTCCTACTGGCATATGAATAATACCCGCTTTTTCCACTCTGTAGTCAACCTTACCGGCTTTTATCTCTTTAACGGCCTTGGCTACGTCAAAAGTTACGCTGCCGGATTTTGGGTTAGGCATAAGGCCGCGCGGGCCAAGCAGCTTACCAAGCTTACCGACAGCTCCCATAACATCCGGAGTTGCCACAGCTTTATCAAAATCAAGCCATCCCTTCTGAATCTTTTCAATCATGTCCTCAGCGCCTACAAAATCGGCACCGGCATCGGTTGCCTCTTTTTGCTTTTCACCCTTGGCAAACACAAGCACTTTCACTGTTTTCCCTGTTCCATGTGGAAGCACCACAAAGCCTCTGACCATTTGGTCGCTTTTTCTTGGATCAACCCCAAGGTTCAGGGCAATATCCACCGTCTCATCAAACTTAACATACTTAAGCGACTTAAGGGCCTCTATTGCATCCTCAAGCGTGAGCTCTTTAGGCTCCACCTTACTCTTTACTAATTCATACTTCTTACCCATTAGTGTATTCCTCCTAAGAACCTTTAACCTACGATATCAACACCCATGCTGCGGGCTGTGCCGCTTATAATTTTAACGCCCTCCTCCACTCCATAGGCATTTAGGTCGGGCATCTTGGTCTTTGCAATCTCTCTGACCTGCTCCATAGTAATTTTGCCTACCTTTTCTTTGTTGGGAACGCTTGAGCCTTTGATGATACCGGCAGCTTTTTTCACAAGCTCTGAGGCAGGGGGTGTTTTTGTTATAAATGTAAAGGTTCTGTCTTTGTATATGGTCAGGACAACGGGGACAATAGTTTCCCCCATAGTCTGAGTTTTAGCGTTAAACTGCTTACAGAAATCCATTATGTTAACGCCATGCGGGCCTAGTGCTGGCCCTATGGGCGGCGCCGGGTTCGCCTTACCGGCATTTATCTGGATTTTCACCATTGCCTTTACTTCTTTAGCCATATATTGTCATTCCTCCTGAATTTGTATATCTCATCATTAATCAGGCCTTTTCCACCTGATAGAAATTTAACTCAACAGGCGTCTGCCGCCCAAATATGCTGACCATGACTTTAAGTCTGCCGTGGTCCATATCAATCTCATCAACATATCCGTTAAAGTTAGAAAACGGGCCGTCAACGATTCTCACGTTTTCACCCTTTTCGTACTGCATCTTGACCTCTGTGCCGACACCCTTTTCCTGCTGCTGAAGAATAACCTCAACCTCCCCAGGAGGAAGCGACACGGTGTGCTGACCGCCCACAAAACCCGTCACTCTGGGTATTGTTTTTACCATGTGCCATGTTTCATCATTAAGCTGCATTTCAACAAGGATATAGCCTGGGTAGAACTTCTTATCACTCTCGGTCTTTTTGCCCCTTCTGATTTCTACGACACGTTCGGTGGGAATCAGCACGCGGCTTATCTGTTCTTGCAGTCCGGCACGCTCAACCTTGTCCTCTATAGACAATTTCACCTTTTCCTCGTATCCCGAATACGTGTGCACTACGTACCACTGTTTAGCCATCTGCCTACCTTATCAAATTTTGCATCATTTTTGTCAAGCCTAAATCAACAATGCCTAAGAAAAACGACACTATTATAACAAATATCACCACTACCCATGTAGAGCCTATCAACTCCTCACGGCCTGGAAACACAACCTTCTTTGTTTCTATCTTTACCTCTTTTAAAAATGCTTTAATTCTTTCAACCATTTCCTTATTCCTTACCTTTTATTCACAACAAACACACATACACAGCTTTTTGAAGAGGGTTGTGTACCCCACATGCAATAACACTGGCAGGCCAGGAGGGATTCGAACCCCCAGCCCTCGGTTTTGGAGACCGACGCTCTACCGTTAGAGCTACTGGCCTGTGCAAAGAACTGTTTTTATTCAATTAAGATTTTGTCTCCTTATGGTCAGTGTGGCGACGGTCAAATTTGCAATACTTCTTTAGCACGATCTTATCGGTCGTGTTTTTTTTGTTTTTTCTTGTTGCATAGTTCTTACTCTTACACTCTGTGCATTGAAGCAGTATTATATCTCTCATATCGTAATCACTCCAAAACCTCTGTAACAACACCGGCACCAACTGTTCTGCCACCCTCACGGAT
>JADFYB010000120.1 GCA_015233245.1 Nitrospirota bacterium
AAGTCGGGGTTTAAATTATTAAGAAGATAATGTTAAAATAATAGCGTTTTTATATGACATAACACAAAAGGAGGGTTAGTGAGCTGATGTCAAAGAGCTATGATATAGGGGTGATTGCCGGTGATGGGACAGGGCCTGAGGTTATAAGAGAAAGTATAAAGGTGCTGAAAGCTGCTGCGCAGCGTTTCGGTTTTAGCCTGAACTTTGTCGAGTACGATTTTGGAGGCACGCGGTATCTTAAAACCGGAGAGGTGTTACCGGAAAGCGCTGTGGGTGAGTTAAGGAAATTTAAGGCGCTCCTTCTTGGCGCCATAGGCCACCCCGATGTTAAACCAGGTATTTTAGAGAAGGGGATTTTGCTTCGTTTGCGCTTTGAACTGGATATGTATATAAATCTGAGACCAGTAAAACTCTTTCCCGGTGTTGACTGTCCGCTTAAGGACAAAACCCCTGCTGATATAGATTTTGTCGTTGTTAGAGAAAACACGGAGGGGCTCTATGCCGGTGCCGGCGGATTTTTTAAGAAAGGAACACCCGATGAGGTAGCCGTTCAGGAATCCATAAACACCAGAAAAGGCGTTGAGCGCTGTATCAGATACGCATTTGAGTACTGCAAAAAGAGAAACATCGGAAATAAACTAACCCTCTGCGGTAAGACTAACGTGCTCACTTACGCCTTTGACTTGTGGGAGAGGGCTTTTTATGAGGTGGCAAAGGAGTATCCGACAATTAAAGCAGACTATGCCCATGTGGATGCTATCACTATGTGGTTTGTTAAAAATCCGGAGTGGTTTGACGTTATCGTAACAGACAACATGTTTGGAGATATAATAACCGACCTTGGCGCTATGATTCAGGGCGGCATGGGTATTGCTGCAGGGGGCAACATAAACCCTGAGGGAACCTCCATGTTTGAACCCATTGGAGGGTCTGCACCAAAATATACCGGAAAGAACATTATAAACCCGCTTGCCGCAATCTGTGCTGGTGGTCTGTTATTGGACTATCTTGGTGAGGCTGAGGCAGGTAAAACCATTGAAAGCGCCGTTATGCACATAACCGGAGAGCGGCTTAAAAGTCTTGCCGCCGGTAATATGGGATTTTCCACCTCCGAGGTAGGCGACATGGTTGCCAACTGTTTGTTAGGTGTTTTACATATTTATTGACTTATATAGAAAGAAACTATTACAATGTGCAAGTAAATGATTTTAAGGAATCTTGATTCAGTTACAGACAAAAAGGTATCTGGCAAAGCCATATATGAGCAAGAAAAAGGCAGCCACTGGAGGCAACCATGAACGAAAACTTTATAAAGGATTTAATGGCGCTATACAGCAACCCTATATTTAAGGGTGCTTTTACGGATTATCTGGTGAGAATGCAGCAGGACGGGATGGAGGCAGCACGTAAATACTGGATGGGTTCCTCCGACAAAAGCGCTCTGTTTGGCGGAGGGGCTGATATATTTGAAAAGATGGTGGATTTCTACTCCGGACTGGGATTTATCAGCCGTAAAAAATACGATGAAGTATTGGAGGAAAACGAAAAACTCAGAAAGGAAAATGCTTTCCTGAGAGATGTGATTCAGAAGATGAATTTAAAGGTGTTTGAGGAGGGCAGCAGGACGTTTCAGGAGGCGTGGAAATCGGCATTAGACAAGCAGTTGTCTGTAAGCACGGAATTAGCGAAGTCATTTTTTGAAATACTAAAGGATACAAAATAAAAAGGCTGCACTCAGGTGGCCAAAAATTAAAATGCGAGGAGGACAAACTCAATGGAAGAAAGCTCTTTTTTCTTCGACGCCTTGCTAAAGGCACAGAAGGAATTTATGAACAACTGGCTAAGCGCAGGCGCTAATATGCAGAAGGTATTTTCCCCGGGTGCCAGCGGACAAAACGCAAACCCTCATGATGTTTTAGGTATGTACAACACGTGGCTTAAAACTGTCGGAGGTTCATTTGATGAAATGATGAAAATGTACCCAGCTGGTGTAGGTAAAGATACGGTGTCAAAACTATTCAGAGGATTTGACTCATATATGAAGTTTTACGACTTTTGGTTACCGGTAATAAAGGCCATTCAGGAGAACACTTTTGATCCGGAAAACTACAAAGACCTTCTGGATTCATCTAAGTATAAGGAATTACTGGATAAAATGTTGGGCTTTTCAGGGCCTGACTCTGCAAAAGAGTTCTTTGGCAATGCCTCAGGGATGATAGAGACATGGGGAGCAGCAGCCCAGAATTTTGTCCACCCGTGGATGGACTCTTTACAGAAGAATTTTAATATAGTGCTTGATGCCTCATCGGCAGCCGACCCAAATGCCAGCATGAATTTGTTTCATAATCTTTACGGAGCATTTGAAAAGACTTTTGGCAAGGTATTTAAAACCCCTCAGGTGGGTAAAGACAGAGAGAAGATGGAACTGTTGCTCAGGACTATGGACCTCTACTCAGTTTATATAGCAAAGAACGCCGAGTTCCAGCACAAGATGTACGTAGCAGGCGAGGCCGCTATGCGTAAAGTTGTAGAGTCTCTGGCACAGAAAATAAAAGCAGGCGAGGAAATTAAGGGCTACAACGATTTCTACAAAATCTGGGCTGATATTAACGAGGCTGAGTACTTTGAGCTCTTTAACACAGAGGAATTTTCAGTAGTTCAGGGCTCTCTTCTTGAGTCTGCTCTTGAATTCAGAAAACAGTACCACAAACTCATAGAAATGAACCTTTCTGACCTGCCAATTCCTGTTCGTTCTGAGATGGATGACGTGTATAAGACCATTTATGACTTAAAGAAAAGGCTGCGTGCACTTGAAAAGAATGCCAATATTAAAACCGTAATCGTAAAGGAGGGTGAATAATAATGAAGGCACCTTTTTTGACATTTGACTCAAAAAATGCAACAAAAGAAATGTTTGATCTCGGACAGAAAATGATTAAAGGAGCCGAGACAATAATGGGCATAGAAGAGATAGACGTAGGAGCATCACCGAAAGAACTTGTTTTTCAGCAGGACAAGATGAAGCTCTACCACTATGTAAGAAAAGACAAGCCCAGTTGCGGTGTGCCGGTACTTATTGTGTATGCTTTGGTCAATAAGGAATACATGCTTGACTTACAGCCTGACAGAAGTATCGTAAAGAAACTCCTTGACCACGGTCTTGATCTTTACATTATAAACTGGGGCTATCCAACTAAGGCAGACAGATATATTGGCCTTGACGACTACATAAATGTTTATATGAGCGATGCGGTTGACTTTATCAGGGAAAGCTCAAATAACGACAAGATTAACCTGATGGGTATATGTCAGGGCGGCACATTTTCAACGATGTTTTCGGCGATATATCCGGAGAAAGTTAAAAACCTCATTACGCTTGTAACGCCTATAGATTTCTCTATAAAGAAGGGATTGCTCTTTAACTGGTCAAAGAACATAAACCCTGACACTCTGATTGACGCATACGGCGTGGTGCCGGGAGATTTCCTCAATTCCGGATTTCTAATGCTTATGCCTATAACCCTGAACGTTGGCAAATACATCGGCATGTTGGACGTTGTTGGGGAAAAGGAAAAACTCCTTAATTTCCTCCGCATGGAAAAGTGGATATTTGACAGCCCCGACCAGGCCGGAGAATGCCTTAGACAATTTATCAAAGACATGTACCAGGGCAATAAGCTTGTCGCCGGCGGCTTAAAGATTGGAGACAAGGACGTTAACCTTAAAAAGATAACGATGCCTCTTTTAAATATTTACGCAAGCGGCGACCACATTGTACCCCCTGCCGCCACCAAACCGCTTAATGACCTCGTAAGCAGCACAGACAAGGAGCTGTATGAGTTTAAGGGTGGCCACATTGGAGTGTTTGTAGGTGCCAAATCCCAGAAAGAATTAGCCCCAGCTATTTCCGACTGGCTGCATAAAAGAGCAGACGGTAAACCTCATAAAAAAGCAACTAAGTAACTGAATAAGGGAAAGGACTCTGTCCTTTCCCTTAAACCCTATCCTGCAAGGGGAATGATTCCCCTTGACCCCCGGTTTGGGAGGCAGTTATAAGTGCTCTATCCGATTTTATTTAAAAGCAAATTTCTGATTAAACGTATATTAAATAAAAACCCGTTGGATAAATACTCAGGGGAAATTGACTCATATTTTAATCAATTTGCAAAGAAATATCCCTGCCTGTGCAGAAAATCACAAGGTAATAAATTCAACGGTTCCGTCATACTTATAAACAGCCCGTTATACATGGCCTACGGCTTGCACATGGAGTCACTTGTGGGCAGGTTTTTGGAAAATCTGGGCTTTAGAATTATTTTTTTAACTAAATATGAAAATAAAAACCTTTCAGACTTAATTCACAAAAAAATTCATGGCTTTAACGAGGTCATATATTTACAGGATTTCATGTCATACACCCTGCCTAAGGAGGCTCAGACAATTCTCAGTAAAGTCATGAAAATGACAACCCTTTCTGAAATTAAGCAAATTCGATACAAAAACATTCCCATAGGTCTTCACGCTTTAGCCTCTTATGCCGGTGTTCTTCCAACAGGAGACATTAGCGGAAATCAGGAGTTTTTTACACAAATATTCAACAACTTAAAATACTCCCTGATGGCTGCCGGTGCTGTTGAGGGTATTCTTGATAAAATAAGGCCGTTAAAGGTATTAAGTGTGGAAAAGAGTAACATTGGAAACTGTGAATTGTTTTATGAATCAATACACAAGGGGATTGATTATGTACTGTGGACAAGCTGTCATGAGCCGAATTCTATTATGTTAAAACGTTTCAACGTTAAAAACAACCGGGCTCATCCTTTTTCTGTCTCTGAAAAAACGTGGCAGGAGGTTGTTGCTGACAGTGCTGACCACACTGAGGTTGTTCATAATATTTTGAAGGATGGATATTTAAAAGGACGATGGTTTGAGTATAAAAAGCTTGCTGCTGAGAAAGTTCTTTTAAAAAAAGAAGAAATTATTAAACAATATGGATTAGACTTTGCAAAGAAAACTGCAATAATTTTTTCTCATATCCTTGATGATGCTAATCTTTTTTTTGGTGAGGACATCTTTTCAAATGGTTTTGCGGAGTGGCTGGTTAAAACTGTGGAGGCAGCCGCAGATAATAAACATGTGAATTGGCTTTTGAAATTACATCCGGCTAATGTTTATCGCCGCAGTTTTCAAGCCCATAGTGGTGAATATGGTGAGATACTGGCCATTAGAGAGGCCCTTGGCGAGATACCTGACAATATAAAGGTGGTACTTCCCGATACCGACATAAATCCATATTCATTTTTTCAGGCGGCAGACTACGGTGTCACAGTAAGGGGCACAGTGGGTGCTGAATTACCATGTTTTGGGATACCTGTGCTGACTGCAGGAACCGGACGGTATTCCAGCAAGGGTTTTACTATAGATTCCAATTCAGTTTCAGAGTATCTGCATAAGATAAGAAATATCCATGAAATAGAGCCGCTTTCGGAATCTGAAACTGCATTAGCTGTCAAACATGCTTATCTTTTTTTCATGGACCGCCCCGCAAAATATGACACAATGATGACTGACATATTTCCATATCCAGCCGGACATCCTCTGTTTAGGGACATTAACATAGCTGACAAGAATGTTTTTGATAACACGCAGTTTTTAAATATTCTCAGGTTTATCGCATTTTCAACCGATGAGGATTTTCTTTCTTCACGTAATTATTAAACATATCCGATTGACATTTTAGCGCTTATAATTTAGATTACATTAGATGAGGGTTGTTCATATAAGTACAGCTGACAATATTGGCGGCTCCGGGCGTTCAGCTTATAAAATTCACAAAGGACTTGAGGCTCTGGGTGTTGAGTCAAAAATGTTGGTTGGTTACAAGTCCTGTGCTGATGACACGGTAGAGAAAATCTCTGATGGTATAAATGCCCTGTCGGACAAAATCGTTGGAAAAATCACTAACCAATTGTCCATGCAGTATTTGTTTTTGCCATCTTCAATCAGACTGCTAAAAACTCCTCAAATCAAATCCGCTGATATCATCCAGCTATATAACACACATGGTAATTATTTCTCACACAGTGTGCTGCCTGCGCTTAGCAGGTTAAAGCATGTGTTTTGGCGGCTTTCAGATATGTGGCCCATGACAGGACACTGCACATACAGCGGCGATTGCTCACTGTGGATGACAGGGTGTAAGAGCTGCCCAGACCTTGCTAACTACCCCTCTCTTACGTTTGACACGGCCGGGCTTCTGTGGAAATGGAAAAAATCTCTGTACAGCCGGTCAAATATCCACGTGATAGCGCCCTCTTTGTGGATGAAAGATATTGCTACGAACAGTCCCCTTCTTAACAGATTCAATATATCGGTTATACCTAACGGGGTGGATACAGGCGTATTTAAACCGCTAAACAAGCTTGCATGTAGGGATAAGTTAAAAATCCCGTCAAATAAAAAAGTAATACTGTTTTTAGCCCACGTGGTAAAAGACAATCCTCGCAAAGGGGGAGGTGTTTTTATAGAGGTGATGAATAAATTGGCAAAAGAGCACGATGTGTTTGCCTTGATTGTTGGGGATGGGGCAGAGCAGTGGGCAGATGAGATAACCTCTCCGGCGTTGCGGCACGGTTTTGTTAATGACGATGAACTTTTAGCCGCCATTTACAACAGTGCTGACATTATACTCCATCCTGCCGTGTCAGAGAATTTGCCTAACAGTGTGCTTGAGGCTATGGCGTGTGGAGTGCCAGCTGTTGCCTTTGATGTGGGAGGAGTAAAGGATATTGTCAGGCATATGGAAACAGGTTATCTTGCCCGTCAAAAGGACTTTGATGATTTATACAGAGGAGTTGAAATGCTTCTGACGGATCCTGCGTTATACGGCGCACTTTCTACAAATTGTCTTAACAGGGTGCTACTCTCATACACGCTGAAAGCACAGGCACAGAGCTTTTCAGCCCTCTACAGTGCTACTCTTAAGTAAATGTGCGGAATTGTCGGTATAATCGGAAAAAACAGCCCGGATATCCTTTCTAAAATGAATGACCTTCAGGCACATCGCGGGCCTGATGATGAGGGCACTTACCTCGATGACGTTAACAAGGTATCTATGGCAATGCGCCGGCTTGCTATCATTGACTTAGCCTATGGTAAACAGCCCATGACTGATACAACCGGTAACTACACTATAGTGTTTAACGGTGAAATATTTAACTCCCCAGCTCTCAGACTTAAACTACAGAACAAAGGCTATAATTTTTTGACAAACAACTCAGACACCGAGGTGCTTCTGACACTCTATCAGGACATGTCAGAACAGATGCTATCTGAGCTTAACGGAATGTTTGCATTTGTTATATATGACAAGAGAAAAAAAATAGTTTTTGGAGCTAGAGACAGGGTAGGAATAAAGCCGCTTTATTATGCCCAAAAAGGTGGCACTTTTTCATTTGCCTCAGAATTAAAATCCCTTCTGGCTCTTGATGATGTATCAAAGGATATAGATTTACAGAGCCTTTACCACTACGTGAGCTTACAGTTTGTACCATCACCGGACAGCATTTTCAAAGATATAAAGAAACTCCCCGCAGGACATTTTTTTGTGTACTCTATAGACTCAAAACGGCTTGATATTAAGCGATATTGGCAACTTAATGTTACAACGATAGAGGACAGGACTGAGTCACAGTGGCTGGAGATAGTGAGAGAGAAGTTAAAAGCGGCAATAAAACGCTGGACACTGAGCGACGTGCCGCTTGCGTGTTCTCTCTCAGGCGGACTTGATTCCTCCTCCATAGTTGCATACTTGTCAGAGACAGGGGTTAGCAATCTGCATACATACTCGTTTGGTTTCACAGGGCAAGGAGAGATGGAACTTGACGAGCTGCCGCTTGCCGCTATGGTTGCTAAACGGTTTAACACAATTCACCATGAGATAACAATTGACAGTGAAAAGTTGATTGAAGACATTGAAACAATGGTCTGGCACCTTGATGAGCCCTACGGAGGCGGACTGCCATCGTGGTATGTGTATAAGGTAATCAGCAATGACGTGAAGGTTTGTTTGACCGGAACCGGCGGGGATGAATTGTTTGGTAACTACGGAAAGTACCTGATTTATGAAAGAGGAGCTCTGTACAGGCATTTAAAATTTCTCAAAGAAAGCGGTGGAATAAGCCCCCTTAGGCATATAAGAGACTCTTTAAATTATCCAACAGGACACTTCTACCACAAGTACTTTTCAGACGCTGTTAAGGATTCTGTGGTTTTTGGCAGTGGTGTGCCACAGGTTGAAAAAACCGAAATGCTGATAGAAACCCTCTGTAAAGCATCAGGCACTAAAAATGTGCGAAATGGAGCGGCTTACATTGACTTTCAACTGCAATTGCCAGAGGAGTTCCTGCTTGTTACAGATCGTTTTTCTATGGCTCATTCTCTTGAGGCACGGGTGCCGTTTTTAGATCACGAATTAATAGAGACGGTGTTTAAAATCTCCCCTGAGATAAGAACCGGAGGCGGGGACATGAAATCTTTTTTGAAAAAAATGGTTAAAAATGTTTTGCCTCAAGAGGTTATAACAGGGCGCAAGAGGGGTTTTGTCCTGCCTCTTGATGTATGGATGCGCAATAAGTTAAAACCTCTGCTGCACCAATATTTATCTCCTGAGTATATTAAAAAGCAGGGAATTTTTTCTGTTAAGCTTTATAACAAAATAGTTGCCCCTCACATAGCTGGTAAAGCCAATTTCACCCATCAAATATGGACACTGCTAATGTTTCAACTGTGGCATAAGAAATTTTATAACAACCACTATTAATTTGCTTTATACTTTTTCCCTTTACTGTTATAATACTGCGTTAAGATTTTTGATAGAAACTATGCTGAACTTTCAAGGAGGCTTCAGAGTTGAAAATAGCAATAACCGGACTTGTAAACTCCGGGAAAA